>NZ_JADEWU010000062.1:0-35629 GCF_015207485.1 Planktothrix mougeotii LEGE 06226 | reverse complement strand
GTTAACGGGTAGAGTTGCTGTGGTTGAACCCGCAGGAATCGTTAGACTGCCTGTAAGATTACTATAATCAGTGCCTTTTGTCGCTGTTCCTGCAACAGTATAGTTAACCGTTAAAGCGTTACTGGTAGTACCTGTACGGGTAATTGTAAAACGACCGGGGTTAGCAGTTTGTCCTGATAGGGTTTCGGCTGCGCTGCTATCTGAGGCTGTAATGCTAACAGTAGTGGGTGGAGTGGAAGTGGTGGAAAGGCTGTAAGCTCCTGTGATCCCTGAATAATAACTGGTGACTCGGACTAAATAATTTACACCTGACTGGGGTGTAAACGTTAACTCAGAATTGTTTGTCCCGTTAGCATCATCGTTGTAAGTTACGACTGCACCTGTAGCTTGATTGATGATTTGTACATAAGCATCAAAAGCACTGGAGTTGAGGTTAACTTTCACCGGTTGACCAACAGTAACTCCGGTTAAACGATAATCATCTTTGTAGTAACCACCCGTGCGAGTTGGGTTACTGGGGTCTGTGGTGCTTAAACTACCTGATAATGTTTGATTCACACCCATGTTAATGGCTGCGACATCATTATCTGCAATCGTAACGGTAGCACTAGAGGTACTTCCCAAAGTGTAAGCACTACTACTTGATAAACTCACAACTGATGTTTCTGAACCTTCAACGGTACTATCATCAATTACGTTAACGGGTAGAGTTGCTGTGGTTGAACCCGCAGGAATCGTTAGACTGCCTGTAAGATTACTATAATCAGTGCCTTTTGTCGCTGTTCCTGCAACAGTATAGTTAACCGTTAAAGCGTTACTGGTAGTACCTGTACGGGTAATTGTAAAACGACCGGGGTTAGCAGTTTGTCCTGATAGGGTTTCGGCGGCACTACTATCTGAGGCTGTAATTGTAACATTAGTGGGTGTAGTGGTGGGAACGGATAGAGAGAGGTTGTAATTGGTATCACCGCTAAAACGATAAACCCGAACATAGTAAGTGCCAGGATTTAAGCTTTGAGTGATAGATTCAGCCGTTGAACCACCATAGGCAGAAGAGGTAATCACACCACCACTACTATTGAGTAACTGCACATCTGCATCTGCACTTAATCCATTGAGATTCAGGCTAAGATTGTTGCTACTCCCGACATAAAAACGATAGTAATCATTGGTATCTGTACTGCCAACCCAACCGCTAAATGAGCGTGTACCACTGAGAGTTCCAACATCAAAAGCAGTGCTTAAAGTATTATCCTGTTCAATAACAAGAGTTTGACCGTCTATGACAACGGTGGCGGTATCATCTTCTGCCTGTATTTCTGCCAGTTGAATTGGGGTTAAGGTTTTGCTTTGAAGTAGTGCAGCAAATAGTTCTCCCTCATCTCCTGGGGTATCGGTAGAATTGATAACTGAATCAATAAAATGTCCCGTTTCTTCTAATAGGACATCAACCACCGCTTCAGGGTTAGCCGTATTCTGGGCTAAAAACTCTCGTGAGAGGTAAATGGTATCTATGGCATCGGCAAACGCCCCATTTGCCCCATTAATGTCGGCTTGAGAAACAATTTTAATCTCAGGAAGCCCTTTAAATTCCCCTGTCAGCCAATCTTGGGTTAAACTTTGGGCTTTCTGAATGTCCCAATTGTTCCCAAAAGCTTGATCTATCTTATCTGTTAATTCAGGATTAGTGGCAAACTGCTGTAATTTCAGTTCTAACTGTTGAACTGTAATATCACTCAAGAAAGATTGACTTACTCTGAAAAGAGATATTCCGGGGCTAGAAGTCAATTTTAGAGAGGAATCAACCAACAGGTTATTTTGTTCTGCACCAAATTCTAAAAGCATATCACTTAAATAATATTTTGATAGCTGATCTCAGCTAAATTCAATTAAACTCTACAATTCATAAGCCTGTCAATTGTAGATTATACGGAAACTTTACAGACTTTTCGTGTTTTAAACGACTAAAAAGTCTATTTCTCGGTAATTATACTGAGTTATTCTGCGAAATTTAAACTTGAGAATTATGATTAAAAGTCTACAACCCTTATTTTTCAGGTCATTTAAAGTCAGTACAGTTCCGTTTGACTGAGTTTGAGTTTTGTGCTGTGGGGTCAAATTTTTGATTTTCCCAAAATTTTTATGTACGGGATTTTGCCACAACCTATTTCGGATTGCTATAGCAGTTATGATTTTATGACCTAAAGCAGTGCGAGCGTCCTCCCTCGCTACACCCCAACATCTACCAATTTATTGTTTTAATATTATTGTCTTTGCGATCGCCCATTTTTATATTAATATCAATTTTAGTAATATGGTGCGTGCGCTGCGCTTACACACCCTACTTTGATGGGAGGCGATTACTCCTATTTAAAACAGTCCTTACTGGAAACAGGCATTAAAGTTGAGACGGTTGATCACCTTCGACTCTTCAAATTTACCGTGGAACAGGCATCTTGCCTGTGACAAAGATAGAATTGTACTGGGCTACAAATCATTATAACACTTTAAGACACTGAATTTGCCGTTCTTTAGCATTAATAAAAAACTCAATATCATTACTAGGAGGAAATTGATCAAATGTCTAAACACTATCCAAGAAATATGATCGGTTATGGTCGCCATACCCCCGATCCAAAATGGCCGAATCAAGCGCGAATTGCTGTACAATTTGTAATTAATTATGAAGAAGGTGGCGAAAATTGTATTCTACACGGTGATCAAGCTTCAGAAGCTTTTTTATCAGAAATTATTGGGGCTGAACCTTTTCAAGGATTGCGCCATTTGAACATGGAATCTATCTATGAATATGGCAGCAGAGCCGGGTTTTGGCGACTGTATCGGCTGTTTACCCAACGTCATATTCCCCTGACCGTTTATGGAGTTGCAATGGCTTTAGAACGCAACCGAGAAGCTGTTGCAGCCATGTTAGAAGCAAACTGGGAAATTGCCAGTCATGGGTATCGCTGGATTGATTATAAATATTTTAATGAAGAAATGGAACGGGAACATTTACAAAAAGCGATCGCCATTCATACCGAAGTTACGGGAACTCGACCCCTCGGTTGGTATACTGGACGCACCAGTTCCCATACCCGTAAATTAGTTGTAGAAGAAGGCGGTTTTTTGTATGATGCTGATAGTTATGCCGATGATTTACCCTATTGGGTTTATGACTATGGAAAACCCCATTTAGTCATTCCTTATACCCTGGATAATAATGATATGCGGTTTGCAACGAATCAAGGCTTTAACAGTGGGGAACAATTTTTTACCTATTTAAAAGATGCCTTTGATTTGTTATATGCTGAAGGAGAAACCGCACCTAAAATGATGAGTATTGGATTACATTGTCGTTTAGTCGGTAGACCCGGACGGGCAGCAGCATTAGCTCGCTTTTTAGATTATATTCAAAACCATGACCGGGTTTGGATCTGTCGTCGGATTGATATTGCTCAACATTGGCATGAGTATCATAAACCTATCGCCGGAAACCACACTTAAAGATTCATTAACTTTAACCCCTAAATTAATATGGCAAACACAACGGTTACTTTGAATAATAATACCTTTCAGTTGTTATTAGGAACTGAAGAAAGTGATACAATATTAGGAGATGCAGGAGATGACTTAATTTTAGGACTTTCCGGTAATGATTTTCTATCGGGAAATTTAGGAAATGATTGGTTAAACGGAAATCTGGGTAATGATGCGGTTGTCGGAAATGAAGGCAATGATAGCCTTTATGGAGGACAAAATAATGATGTTTTAGATGGTCGGAGTGGTGATGATTTATTATATGGAAATTTAGATAATGATGACCTGACGGGAGATGTCGGAACTGATACTTTATTTGGCGGTCAAGGAACCGATATTCTGCGGGGAAATGATGGGGATGACTGGTTATATGGGGATAAAGGTGATGATACCTTAATTGGAGGAACAGGACGCGATCGCTTTATCCTCGCCAACAATTTAGGGAGTGATACAATTAATGATTTTACCCCAGGTGAAGATTTGATTGGGTTAATGGGAGGATTAACTTTTGCACAATTAACTTTAGTTTCTGATCCGAATAATACCCTGATTCGGGTCACTAACACTAACCAACTTTTAGCAACCTTAATTAATGTTTCTGCTAATAGTCTCAGCAGTAACGATTTTCAAATTCTCCCTTAAATAAAATAGCTCTAATCTATAGCAGTTGCACCGGGTCGCTAGGACATTAATGATTGCTTTGATCCTCACTCCAGTAGAGATAAGCAATGGCGCGCCTGTAGTGACCCCTACTCTCAAAGTCTTGTCCTTAATATAAAGTTTAGTTAAAAGTTTTAGCAAAATATGAAGCTCTCCGACTTTTACAATCTCTCTGTTGTTTAAGTCCCGTAAGGGTTTAGACACTTTAACCATCTAATTCTTGTCCCCTAGGGCTTTTATGGAAACTTGGTACAATGCAACCAGCGAATTAAATTAGTTTTGGAATTCTGAACCCTTTAATTTCTATGACAACTGCAACAGCATATCCTAACGCCCCTGATATCTCCACTGATGATTATGTCGTCATTGGTTTAGCAACCTGTTTTATTAAAGAAGATGGGGAAGTTCATCAAGTTCAAGTGGTTGAACCCATTCCCTCAGCGGCTTTGGAAGCTATTTTGAAAGGAGTTCCTACATCCTATTCAATTGCTTATGCTGTAACATTGGGTTCTATTTTAAGTAATGGAGAAGCTAAAATTCCCCCAGAATTGGCAACAGATGCCCATTTTTGTGAAAATTTTACCGATCGCGCGATCGCTGCAACTCGCACCTATAAAAATCGCCCTCAAGCTAAACTTCATATTCCTTTAGGAGCAAATTTTAAAGAATTTAATTACTCCTTAGAACGAAAACGGGTGTTAAATTCTGAGCGTATTATTCGCACTGAAGATAATGTAAAACAACACGCTTATACTCACCAAGTTCTTTAGTTTGTTGAGATTTAAGTTAGGGTGATATCCTTTAACATTAGTCTAGGGTAAAGGATATCACCTCAATCTTTAATTATTTTGATTGTCCTGTTGTTGACTCTGTTGTAACGCTTGAATTTGTTCAACCGTTAACTCTGTTGTTTGAGAAATTTGTTCTAAACTCATCCCCATTTGAAGTAATAAAATCGCAACTTGTCGCATTGCTTCAGCCCGACCTTCGGTAAGCCCTTCAGCGCGACCTTCAGCCCGACCTTGTTCTTTACCTCGTCGTAAAATTTCTTGATACATCGTTGATTCTTGCATAATATCACTCCTAATAATCCGTTGAATGACATTGGTTTCTAACACTAATCCGGCGAGAATTGAAGATGCAGCGATCAGATTACTTTGAACGCGCCGATCTGCAATTTGTTCAGCAATTTGAGAGACTTGAGTTAATACCTGGGCGGGATCATTAGTTTGACTTAATACCGCAAAGGGTAATAACCCAGAAACTCTCAAAAATTCCTCTGTGGGCTGTTCCCAGAGACGAATGATTTCAAATTCATGGGAGGTTTTTTCGAGTCTAAAGGTATTTTGTTGAACTAAGGGGGAGTTAGTTCGTTGTAAATAAATCACCACCTGACGCATCACCTTTTGGGGAAACCGTCGATAGACCCTTACTCGATAATCTAACATCCGAAAGGGCATTATGGCATCCGGTTGAGTTTGGAATTCCGTATGCAATACTAACTCATCGGATTGTAGTAAAATTAAGGAATCTGCCCGAATCGGTTCTAAGGATAACTCCGTTGGACTCAGTTGGGTTAACTGTATGGGAGAACCCAATAACCAACTGGCTAAATCCTCAGAAAAATTCTCCGCGATAAATTTGCAGATATTATCAAACACGCTTCCTTTTCCTTCCCTCATCTTGATAATTTAATGATAAACTTTTTAAAAGACTTCTCATCTTAAAAAAGGATAAACATCAATGTTAAAACTCTATGGTGGTGCTCGTAGTCGGGCTTCAATTGTGCAATGGTATTTAGAAGAAATCGGGGTTCCCTACGAGTTTATTCTCTTAGATATGCAAGCGGGAGAACACCTACAACCAGAATTTATGGCGATCAATCCCATTGGTAAAGTTCCCGCAATTGTTGAGGACGATTTTAAGCTGTGGGAGTCGGGAGCGATTTTATTATATTTAGCCGAAAAACACGGTAAACTCCCTAATTCTCCCGAAGAGAAAGCCGAAATTTATCAATGGGTATTATTTGGAAATGCAACGTTAGGAACGGGAATTTTTATAGAAGCAAATCGGGAAAAAGAAATGCCCCGTTTACTCAATCCTTTGAATGAAATTCTGACGAAACAACCCTTTTTAATGGGGAATGAATTGAATGTTGCCGATATTGCAGTGGGTTCGATTTTGGCTTATATTCCGATTATGTTGAAGTTGGATTTAAGCCCCTATCCGGCTGTTTTAGACTATATTAAACGGTTAACGGAAAGACCTGCATTTCAAAAAACCATTGGTAGCAGGAAGTAATATTTACCTAAGAATGGCTATCAACGTTGAGTTAGAAAGACCGGGAAGTTAAACCCTAGATTGAGTAAACCTCCACAATTTTCCAGCTTAACGCTGATAGCTTAAACTGGTTTTTTTATTTGAATCCCACAGAGGCTTGCCAAACAAAAGCCAACAACAGGAAAAAGACGGGGATAACAGGCAGAATGTCAACGACAGGACTAAAAATGGAGTAAGCTTCGGGTAGCTTTGCTAAAAGCAGTGCTGCTTCCATGAATTAATATACCTCTCTAAAAATTATGTGGGCGAATTTTAAGGTATTTTACCATGCTCGGTCATGGCAACTCACGAATTTTATGATGTAGGGTGCGTCAGTGCAACGCACGCACCATTAACCCTCTATTTTGGCAATTGAAACGTGAAATTCCATCTGGGAGGTGGCACCAATACCCCGAAATGTCCCTTTAATGGGGGCGGCGTGGCGGGGAATGGCTGTGGCGACTAAGGGAATATGGCGATCGCTAATGGCTAATCCTTGAGTCGGATCATACCCTCGCCATCCCGCACCGGGTAAATAAACTTCAGCCCAAGCGTGTAAATCCCGTTTTTCTCGGTTTAAATTCCCTTCTTGATACCCACTAACAAAGCGGGTCGCTAAATTCATCATCCGACACGCTTCCATAAACACAACCGTTAAATCTCGACAGGAACCAAACTGTTGTGTCCAAGTGATCCCCGGTGGTAAGGGACGACCTTGAGGGCGAATAATATGTTGACAAGTCTCATGAATTTTTTGATTTAATTCATTTAAAAAAGTGAGGGTTTGTCCTTGGGTTTTATGCCAAATTTCTTGAGCAAGTTGGGTAATAATCGGATCAGGAAGTTGTTGTAAATAGGGTTGTAAATGACTCAATATAGGAGCCGGATAATCTACAATCGGCAACTCCAGAGCCCAAGGTTCTAATAAATAATGAAAGGGGTTAGTACAGTGGGTTTCCACTTGGGAGTTAACCTTAATTTTTAATTCTTGAGTGGGTTGGGAAAACCAAATTTTAATGGCATTATTTCCATCTAATCCCAAGCAATCTGATCTCCCTTGAGGTTGAGGAAAAATGTCTACAGAAAATTCTTGTACCGTTTGAAACGCATCAGAACGAGGGCGTAACTGAATGAGATGGGGATCTAAAGTAACAGGTTGACTGTAAGTGTAATGGGTAAGGTGAGTAATATTATAGATCATGAACTCACTTGAGTTTGACTCAATATCAGGGGACTTGCAACCGGTTTAAGGGCAAAAAAGGCTTCAAAAATTCGGTCGCCGACGCGATTCATTCGATCTTGTAAATCATCCAAAAATTCATGAATTCCCTCTTGCATAATTTCTTCAATTGTGATATAATCAAGCTCAGAACGTAGCCTTCCTAACTCTCGTTCTGCGGGGTTTTGCCAAGTGCCAGGGCTAGTTCCTGTAATACATTGTAGCGATCGCTCTGCCTGTAGTAAACAATATTCAATTGAGCGTGGAAATTCCCGATCTAAAATCAGAAATTCTACAACCCTAGACGGTGTAATTCGGTGTTGTTTGCGTTTGCGATACATTTCATAAGCACTGGCAGATTTTAACAAAGAAATCCACTGAATTTCATCAATGGTTGTTCCGACATCATTAACTGAAGGTAATAAAATATAATACTTCACATCCAAAATTCGAGAGGTTTTATCCGCCCGTTCTAATAACCTCCCCATATTCCCAAAATGCCAGCCTTCATTATGAGACATGGTAGCATCCATGACCCCTGCAAATTGATGTCCGCGCATTTTGACTTGATAGAAGAAATCCGAGAGTTGATAGTAACTTTCTCCCATCGCCGCATCTCGAACCATCAGATAAAATTCGTTGACTTGTTCCCACATTTCCGAGGAGATAATTTCCCGAACAGAACGAGCATTTTCACGAGCCGCCCGTAAACAAGATAAAATAGAATTCGGGTAATTAGCATCAAACGTTAAAAATCGGATGACATTTTCTTCTGTCGCTTCTCCATAGCGTTCTTTAAACAGTTCTAAATCCCCCGTTGTCACAACAATCGGTTTCCACTGTTGTTGAACCCCAGAGGGAGAATCTAATAACAAATTTTGATTCACATCAATAAAACGAGCAATATTTTCCGCCCGTTCTACATAACGATTTAACCAATAAATAGAATCTGCAACACGGCTTAACATATTTAAAATTCTTGACGGTTGACGGTTAACGATTGATGATTAACGATTGAGCTTTTATTCACACAAAACCCAAGTATCCTTACTCCCCCCTCCTTGAGAAGAATTAACCACTAATGACCCTTTTTTCATCGCCACACGGGTTAATCCCCCTGGATGAACGTAAATATTTTCACCATATAAAACATAGGGTCTTAAATCAACGTGACATCCTTCAAAGGTATCTCCTAATAGAGTAGGAACTCGTGATAAAGATAGGGTGGGTTGGGCGATATAATTTCGAGGATTTGCTTTAATTTTTTCTGCAAATTCTAGGCGTTCTGCTTCTGTTGATTGGGTTCCCACTAACATCCCATAGCCTCCCGCTTCATTAGCCGCTTTAACCACTAATTGATCGAGGTTTGCTAAAACATAATCAAGTTGTTTGGGTTCCCAACATAAATAAGTTGGAACATTCGATAAAATTTGTTCCTCTCCTAAATAATATTGAATCATTTGGGGAACATAAGCATAAATCACTTTATCATCAGCAATCCCCGTTCCTAACGCATTCGCCAGCGCAACTCGACCATTTCGATACACTTCCGTTAACCCTGGAACCCCTAACATTGACTCAGGATTAAAAGCTAACGGATCAATAAACGTATCGTCAATTCTACGATAAATTACATCAACCCGTTGTAAACCCTTAGTGGTTCGCATTTGCACATAACCATCACTCACCACTAAATCCCGTCCTTCCACTAATTCTACCCCCATTTGTTGGGCCAGAAAAGAGTGTTCAAAGTAGGCAGAATTATACATCCCAGGCGTTAAGACAACAACGGTGGGATTGCTAATATGAGTCCCCACTAAATTCAGCAACGAATCTAATAAATGACTGGGATATTCATCAACGGGTTGAATCCCTAATTTAGCAAAAATTTGAGGAAATGTTGTTTTCATGACCCGACGATTTTCTAAGACATAGGAAACCCCGGACGGACAGCGTAAATTATCTTCAAGAACATACCATTTCCCCTCTTTATCCCTGACTAAATCCGTTCCCGTAATATGACACCAAATCCCCTTGGGTGCTTTTAACCCCATACAAGGTTTGAGGAATCCCTTAGAAGAATAGATTAACTCTTCAGGTATAAACCCATCTTTGATAATTTTCTGTTCTCCATAGATATCATCTATAAATAAATTCAGGGCATGAATTCGTTGCTTTAATCCCCGTTCTAACCAAGCCCATTCTGAAGCGGAAACAATACGAGGAATTAAGTCAAAGGGTAAAATACGTTCTGTCCCTTGACTATCACTATAAACATTAAATGTCGCCCCTAATTTCATCATCGCAGTTTTAGCCGCTTCCTGTCGGATTTCTAAATCTCCAGGGGATAGAGAATTAATCCGATCAATTAACGCGGCTGCGTAAGGACGAGGTTGTCCTTTAGCTACAAAAAGTTCATCGTAGAATTCACCTGGATCGTAGGATTGAAATCGCACTGGCTTTTATCCTAATTGATTACAATATAATTGAGATATAAAAGTTTGAGAGACTACTTAACTGTAGCTTCTGATACAAATCTCCAAACCCTTGAACTTGATCCCAAACAGGGATCAGGGAATTAGGCTGGAATCTGCATCAAACCCCAAGTTTCCCTTTAACTCTTCCTGAAGACATCTTGTATTATTAGGGGAAGATTCTCTAAAATAGACCTGTTCTTATTATCAAACAATTATCTCCTTCTAATCTAAAAACATAGTTAAGATTTTTTGCAAAGTTTTGTAATTTTATACCACAGGGATCAATGTTCAACAGTCACAGCCCCAAAAATCCGTTAAGTTATGAAGGAACTTATACTTGTCCGATTTGTCGTTGTGGTCAGATTTCTAATCTCACCTTAATGGAAGCTTTAGGGTGTGATGTCTGTCATCATATCTTTACGATTAACCTAGAAACACAAAGTTTAAAACTCGCAGATCGAGAACCAGCTTTAACCTGGCGTTGGACAGGAAAAACCTGGAAAGGTGAACATTTAGGCAATCTCGAACTCAGTTGGATTTATTGGATTATTGCTCTTAGTTTTGTTTTATTTCCTCCAAGTTTAATTGGTTTATCCGCCTTAATTTTTCCGCCTATTCCGGGTAATGTTTGGAGTTGGTTTCCCCTCATCTGGACAATTTTAGCCTTTCTCCTTCATCTGTTTATTCTATTGTGGTTAATGGCAGAAGCTTATCAATTTCCGGTTTTATTATTCTTGAAAACTCAAGGGCGACGGATATTGAATCTTAATAGATCTTAAAATATTAATTAATGAGGAGAACACCATCATGGTACAGGAATTAATAGACTTAAAAACCTTTATTATTGAAGGACGTTATCAGGACGCATTAGGGATTATCGATGAGTTAGAGGGAATGGGTAAACAAGCAATTTTACGGAATATAGAATCGTTTTTAACTCGATTAATGATACATTTAATTAAAAATCAAATTGAACAACGATTAACCAATTCTTGGGCTGCTTCTATGGCAGGATCAATTGTAGAAATCAGAAAGTTAAACCTCAAAGATAATAAAACTTCTTATAGATCAATATTTAACTCAGTTACCTGGAGGTGAAGCATGGAATACCGATTATTGATAAAACGATAAAAAATTGAGGAAATTTTGAATTACAAGAGCATTAGCAATATCCATAAAAAAAGCCCCGACTAAAGGAACAATAATAAAGGCTTGAGGTGAAGCTCCAAAATGTTCAGTTACGGCGGTCATATTAGCCATTGCGGTTGGAGTCGCCCCTAATGCGAGTCCCGAATATCCAGCCGAAATCACCGCCGCATCATAGTTTTTTCCCATCACAGGAAACGCCACAAAGATTGTGTAAACCGTAATCATTAATAACTGTACGAACAATAATAAAGCGATTGGCCCTGCTAAGTCTACCAATGTCCACAACTGTAAACTCATTAAAGACATCGCTAAAAATAACCCCAAACTCACATCAGAAATTAAAGCCAGAGAAGGAGTATCAGACGGCCAAGGAAAGTGTTTAAAGACCAAAGGTACAGTATTCGTTAAAATAATTCCAGCTAATAAACAACCCACAAACACAGGTAATTTTAAACCGATAGCGGTAGCGATCGCATTAATTTGTAGTCCCAAACCAATAGCAAGACCAATCACTAAAACCGAATTCAGCATAGTATTATAATCAATTATAACATTCTTCTGATCGTCCTTAATACCAATGCTCAGATCTTGATTTGGGTTATTGGCTTGGAGTTGGTTTTTGTTAATTAAAAATTTGGCGATGGGGCCACCAACAATTCCCCCAAACACTAAACCAAAAGTCGCACTGGCAATGCCAATTTCCGCAGCATTAGCAATTCCATAACTCTCCTTAAATAGAGGCGACCAGGCGATCACCGTCCCATGTCCTCCACTCAGAGAAATCGACCCCGCCAGCAAACCAATAGGCAATTTTAACCCCGTTAACGCTGCGATCGCAACCCCCGTGATATTTTGTACAATTAGATAACTGATCGCCATGACTAACAAAATTAATAGCGGTCTTCCCCCTTTTACCAGGGTTTTTAATTGAGCAGAAAGCCCAATAGTTGTAAAAAAAATAATCAATAAACCATCCCGAATATTGAGATCAAATTCAACTTTATACTGAAAAACTCCAAAACAAAGACTAAACAATAAGGCAGCCAGAACACCACCTGAAATAGCATCAGGAATATTAAAATCCTGAAGGAATTTAATTTTGTGGGTTAAATATTTCCCCAAATACAAAACCAAAATCGCCACAATTACCGTTTCGCGTAGATCAAGTTGCAAAATATTCATGATGTAAAAACTTAATTCCTGATAGTATCGTAGTAAGCCCTGAAGGGCTTCTTCTCTTAACATAATCCCAAATCGGGCAAATCATTAACAATTTTAACGGTTTCTAAACTAACCGTTATCACTTGACCCATTAACCTAATAATATATTGTTCATCATCTAAACGGTTCGGATCATTAACAATTCCACTGCGTTTATCAATTTTAACTTGATATTGATCAATAATCCAATCTAACGCCGAACGATTTCCTAAGCGATATTCAAACACTTCTGGAGGTATCCCGCTTAACGTGAGAAACTCATTATAAATAATTTGGGTTTTGTCTTTACTGAGTTTCATTTTTTCAACTCGCCAATTTAACGGAACTTGATCATTTTCAATAAATTTAAGGTTATATTCGGGTTGTTGTTCATAGTTAAGATGCAAATCTGCTAATTGTTCTCCCGCATCAACAAACCCTCGAAAATCGGGTGCGTAGGGAATGCGAGAAAGTTCTCGTTTGAGGTTGGCGGCGTAACGTTCTCGGTAGGTGGGATGATGCAATAATCCATAAGTATAATAGAAGATATCCCATTTTGTAATAGTCGGATCTTGGTAATAGTTTCTAAATTGTTTGAGTGACCAGTCAGTGATATTTTCTTTTCGGTTTGTTCCGTCTTTTTCGTAAGTGTAGAATGGAAAACATTGAGCTTTTTCAAAAGCAAAATCTAAAGCAATAATAAATTGACTGATAAAACAACCAAATCCTTTTCTATCACCAACGCCAGCAATAGAAATAATCACATTTTCTTTTTCAGTTTCAGGCGTAGGGAATATTAAAGGAAATTTACCGGGGCTGTCATTTAAACCATCTGCAAAATAAAGATGACAATTTACGAATGGACGATAAAGTGATTGCCTTATTCTAGTTTGAGAAAATTCTAGGGACTTTCCTGTTTTTAAATCTTTTTTTAAATCTCTGCTCCAGCTAATTTTATGATCATCACAAATTACAAAATTATCTACGTCAACTGATTTATCGCTGCGATCTTGCCATTTCCTAACTTGTTCGTTATAAGTGGAAATCATGCGTTGAATATTGGCTACTAATTCATCAGAATTAAAATTATAGACCCAAGCATCTCTATTTGTACTAACTCCTAAACTAAACATCTTAAAAATTATCCCATTATCATGATTTTTAGAAAGTTTAGCTTCTTTATTCCCTACCTGAATAAATATATCAAAATCATTTTTTAATCCTTCATTTAACCAATTATTCTTTTTATCAGGGTTTATTAATTGCCATTTAATCGTATCCCATTGCTGATGTTGGTTTAAATAATTAAACTTTTCTTCCTTTCTCAAAAATTCACCAACACTAGCATAATAAATTTTTGTATTCTTAGACTGATTAAATCTATTTGTTCTAATAAAAATGTTAATGCTGACTCCAACTTTAATGTCGAAAACGTTATGAATACTTTTTGATCGATCTGTATTCTTTCTAATATTCCCTCCTAAATCAATAATATAAATTAAATCAAAATCTTTTTCTAAATGTTTTCTCATGCCGTCAAAAGCAAGAGCATTAATAAAACTATTATTAGTTACAAAAGCAACTATTCCTTCATCTACTATTCTATCCGAAGCCCAACGAATTGCTTTGACATAAGGATCAAAAAGAAATCTTTTTAATGTTGCTTTTGAATCTTTAGCGTAGGTTGCAGCAATTCGATCATCAATTCCGGTTTTATCTTTTTTATTCGTATATTTCTGATTTTTATTATTATCATTTTCATTCAATTGAGACGCATTATAAGGCGGATTTCCAATAATTACAAAAATCGGTGAACTTCTTTGAAGTTGAACCCTAGCGGTATTTTCTGGCGTAAATAACGATAACTGTTGAACCTGTTGATCCGAAAACGTATCAACTAAACAAATCCCTTCAAAAGCTTTATAATTACCCGTTGCTTCAAAATATTGATGCTCAATATTCATCGAAGCAATATAATAAGGTAATAACATCACCTCATTGCAGTGTAATTCCTGTTCATATTTATAGGGAAGGGCAGTTTTTCTAATTTCCTGCATCACCCGTAAAATAAAATTACCCGTCCCCACAAATGGGTCAAGAATATGCACTCCTTTATCATTGAAAGACTTGCCAAACTCTTTTTGTAAGATATCCTCAACACTTTTCACCATAAAATTAACAATAGGTTGCGGTGTGTAAACAATTCCGTGAGTATCCGCAACTTTCACCGCAAACCCTTGAAAAAACTTCTCATAAACCGTATTCAGAAAATGCTGTTTATCGCTAAACTCATCAATAGTTTGAGCCGCATCTTCCAAAGCACGATAAAAATAATCAACTTCCCCTAAAAAATGATCTCGACTAAAAGATTTAGACGTTAATGCTTGAATTACCTTTTCAATTTCCACCGCAATAATATTGCGACGGGTGAAATCAGGATTATTAAAAATTTGTCTAAAAATTCGTTCCGTTAGCAGATGTTGAATTAACATTTCCTCCACCGCCGCCTCGGAAAGATTCGGGTTAATAGCTTGACGGCAAATGTCCGTAAATTCACTAAACGCTTGAATAAATTTCGGGTTTGTTTTCCGTTGAGTTTCAATTAAATTAATCAATTTACCCGATAAATCTTTAACTCGTCCCCCAAATTCTGATGCGGCGGTTTCCCATTGGGCAATTTCAGGGGTGCGATATTCAAAAAATAACTTTAACGTCTCAACTAAAATCTGAGGTTTCGTAATATCCTCATCACAAATTTGTTTTCCTCCTTGCCATAAAATAGCACGTTCAGGAGATTGAAAAATAATATTTTCTTTCGGATAACCTACCGCAAACTTTTGTTTTACTTCTCGGTCTAATTTATCATGACTATCTTTGGCTTCCCAAACGCCATATCTAATACTTCCATCCCGAACTAAAGCACCATCAACCCGAATACTTTTACCGTTGGCTAACTTAATTTGTTTTTCAGGAATTAAGGTTAAATCAAATTGTTGACAACAAGCTTTTAAGAGGTCTGTAAAGGCATCTTTCACCGCTAATTCATGGGAAACCCCCAATTTCGCAAACTGTTGTAAAGCGTCATAATAAGCTTTAACAGGTTTATGGGTGGGTTTCAAGTTTAGCGTCACCATAGGAAACAAGCCCTCAGACTATCTTTGCTAATTCTTTCATGTTAAAGTCAATACAATCTTTGATTTAATAAAAGTTATTCTTTTTGTGGGATGGGCATCCTGCCCGTCTTTGTATTAGATTTAGATGCGTAATAGCTTAAAATCTGTAACAGTAACAGTGTAGGAATTAAGCCCTGAAGGGCTTACTACGATAAAAACCTGGCTTCTTATTGAAGAAACCAGGCTTTCAATTAATCAACTTAGACGATTTAACGTTAAAATTGAGAGTCTAATTAAACAGCAACCGCCGCTTTAGTAGAAGCACTCAATTCACCTTTGGCGTATTTAGCTGCAAATTCATCTAAAGTTTGAACTTTGATTTTATCTGCATTACCCGCAGAACCGAATTGGTTATAACGATCCGCACAAACTTTCTTCATGTATTTGATAGAAGGTTTCAGGAAGTGGCGAGGATCAAAGTTAGAAGGATCTTTGAACGCAGCTTCACGGAAGGCGGCGGTAATGGCTAAACGGTTATCCGTATCAATATTAACTTTACGGACACCGCTCTTAATTCCTTTTTGAATTTCTTCCACAGGAACCCCGTAGGTTTCAGGGATTTTACCACCGTATTCATTGATCATCGCTAAGAGATCTTCGGGAACGGAGGAAGAACCGTGCATCACTAAGTGAGTATTCGGTAAGCGACGGTGAATTTCTTCAATGCGGCTAATAGCCAGAATTTCTCCGGTGGGTTTCCGAGTGAATTTATAAGCTCCGTGACTGGTACCAATGGCGATCGCTAAAGCATCTACTTGGGTTCTTTCCACGAACTCAACCGCTTGGTCAGGGTCAGTTAACAGTTGTTCCATCGTTAACTTTCCTTCTGCACCGTGACCATCTTCTTTGTCACCTTGCATGGTTTCCAGGGAACCTAAACAACCCAGTTCACCTTCAACACTAACGCCAATGGAGTGAGCCACTTTCACCACTTCCAAGGTGACAGCCACGTTATATTCAAAGCTGGCAGGGGTTTTGCCATCAGCTTCGAGAGAACCATCCATCATCACGCTAGTAAAGCCATGACGCATCGCAGAATAGCAGGTGGCGGGAGAGTTGCCGTGATCTTGGTGCATGGCAATGGGGATGTGGGGATAGGTTTCCACTGCTGCTAAAATCAGGTGACGCAGGAAGCTTTCACCTGCATATTGACGAGCGCCGCGAGAAGCTTGCAAAATCACAGGGCTATTGGTTTCTTCCGCAGCCTGCATAATCGCTTGGATCTGCTCCATGTTATTAACGTTGTATGCAGGAAGTCCATAATCATTCTCAGCCGCATGATCCAGCAAAAGCCGCATGGGTACGAGCGCCATAAAATCTCCTCCTAAGTCGTTGTCTAAATTTATTCCGAGACCGTCTTAATTAAAACAATCTTAAGACAATTTGGTCATTTCCGGTGGTTCAGATCAGAAATTTGTCAAATTTGGTGAACAAAATTGTAGTAAGCCCTTCCCTTCAGGGCTTCAAAATTGTAGTAAGCCCTTCAGGGCTTCAATCTCATAGCCACAGGTAAGGAACTTCACGCATCACTCTCAGTTAAGCCCAGAAAAGCTTACAACCATTGATATTGTCCGGTCGTGCAGATTATACACAAAATCTGGATTTTGTCAAGTAATCACCCTGAGTTTGAATACAAACCGGGTTTCTGGTAGATCAAACCCAGGATTCCCAAGAGAATGACTCAACTTGGTTGATGCGTTTAAAATCATTATCGGTGGAAACTAGAGTTAGTCCGTGTTGAATCGCTGTGGCGACAATCCAAAGATCATGGTCGGTAAATCCCAAGTTACTCATACTGGTGTGGCGACGTTTATTTTTATCTTTTGGGGCAAATTGATTAAACACTGATGCTTTAATCCTACTATAAATAATAGCAGTTTCTTCATCTATCAAATACAGGTCAATCTGATTCAAAAAGGATTCAACTACTATCCGATTTTGCACCGCTTTCTGCGATTTATCCGTCATGTACAGCAATTCAGCATAAGTGATAATACTAATCCCAATAATGTCATTGCCATGAGCATTTAAGGCATCAATTACTTGAGAGTTACCATTAATAATATAGCTACAGTGGTTCGTATCCAGTAGATAAGACATGGGCTTAAAACTGCGTTTTTGAACGAGTCTCATGTACGAAATTCAGGCAATCTTCTAGGTCATCACCCTGCCAAGTTTTGGCGAATTTTAGTAAATCTTTAGCTGTTTTGCCTCTTTTAATGGGGGATAGTTTACGCAATAAAGATGACTCAATAGGTTCTACAGGCTCGATAGAGTCCAGAAACTCACTGACTAGAGCCAGTCTTTCAGGTGACAGTTGATTGAGTTGCTTTTCAATTTTCTGGCGTAATTGAACTGTATTCATAGTTGTTTATTTCAGAATTAACTGAGCATAATTATCCAGTTAATCATTATTTTATAAAATTGTAGTAAGCCCTTCAGGGCTTCAAAATTGTAGTAAGCCCTTCAGGGCTTCAATCTCATAGCCACAGGTAAGGAACTTCAAATCACTCTAAGTTAAGCCCCGAAAAGCCCACAACCATTAATCTTATTGGCTTGTATCGGCTTTCAACTTTCTCATATCACATAAAGTTTATTTTGTCAAGTGTCGATGTTGGCTTTTGGGAATTCTGCGATCGCTCATCATCACACTATATATTAAGCCCTAGTTTAGTTGCTTTGGTCAGTAATACTTGAAACTACGCTTTGATCAAAACCTAAGTCGAAAATTAGTGACTCCTTACAAGAGCTTTTAGAAAATCCTAATCTCCACTGCTTAGAAGTGCATTGATTAATGATATGGGTCGCCCGGGATTCGAACCCGGAACTAATCGGTTAAAAGCCGAGTACTCTACCGTTGAGTTAGCGACCCGCGTGTTTTTTCTTTTCTCACGCACAGTTTCTAATAGTAGCACAACATTTTGGGGTTGACAAGGGGGGATTAAAAAAAAGTTGCGCTGAGGTGAACGAGCATCTCACAACTAGCTCCCGGCTTGAGATAGGTCAATAATTTTCCCGTATTCAGGGCATTACGGGGGGCTGTCCAAGGTTCCAAACAATAGTAATCCTTGCCCTTGAGTGTCCAATACACCACACTGGAATAAGCCGAACTATAGCTCAGGATAATTTTCGACTTCCGAGCTTGATCAAGGGTTGTTGTCGCTAACCCCGTTAAGGGACTAAACAACACATCAATTTCCTCCTCTGCCGCATCAAACCGCCCTGTAAACACCTGAGTTTGTTGAGTGCGTTGATCCCGATACTGCATCGCTGGAATTTCAAAGGCTAATTTTTCCTTATCCAACGCTAAAAAATAGGGATGTAACCCCGTGGAAAAAGGCATAGTTTGCGGGGGTAGATTGTCCATCATGCCACAGAGGTTAGTATAGCGTTGAAAAATCTGTAAAGCATTACCTTTGAGGGTGTAGGTAAACTCCACTTCAAAATCAAAGGGATAAACCGACCGAGTTTGAGCATTACTTTTTAATACCAACGTGATTGACGCACCGCCATCCGTTGCTTGTTGTACCACCGTCCAGGGCAAATTCCGAGCAAAGCCATGTTGTTTGAGGGTATACCGTTGACCTTGATAAGTATAGGTATCATCGGGTAAATTGCCACAAATGGGGAATAAAATCGGAATTCCCCCCCGTACCGTTAAATCAGGATTAGCAAATCGTTCCGTATCTAAATACAGTAAATCCTGACCCCCGACTTGCCAACGGGTAATAATTCCTCCTCGTTCTGGGACAACTTCTAGGCTAGACTGGGTAGCCTGATCCGAGAGGACGTAGGTTTTATATTGTTGATGGGGCTTTAATGCGATCGCAAACACAGTGATAGTTAAAAATTAATAAGTGATCAATAAACTTAACCGATGGCAGCCCGAATATCACCCGATAGCTCGATAAGGTTCAGACTGCAAAGGCAGTTTAATCTCAGCATGAGATTCCTTTCCCTTCGGTAATACCGCAACGGGAGACTGGGTTGATTCCAGCAGAGTCGGTTCAGAATTCCGATGAGGAATCGTAATCTGAAACGAAATCGGAGAATTGGGACTCTTGTTACTTTGAGAGCTTGGAGCAGGAGCTTGGGGAAATGAAGGCAGAGAAATAAAAGGATCTTTAATAAAAGGTTCCTCAATATAAGGTTTGAGGTCATCTTGACTCTCCGTTTTCACCTCCAATTTAGGGGGTAAGGGGCTTTTCTCTTCAGAGACAGAAACTGACTCATCGGACAGGGGTGCTTGGATCACGGACGGTTGAGAGTCCTGATTCTGAACCGATTTAGGAGTGGGTATTGCCGTCAGTGGCGATGAATCGGGGGCTGGAGATTCCGTCACTAACGGTAAAGCCGGTTCCTGCGTTGGTGTTAAGGGAGCATCTACCAATTTAAGGTCACGGGGGGGCGCGTCCAAAACAACAACGGACTGCATCGGTTGATCAAAAATTTGCGAAAGTCGTTCCACCCGCTTGATAATATCCTCCCCTTTTTCTCCCGATATCACCTTAGCTTGATATTGAGTCACCTCTACGGGTAAAAATTCTACCTTCATTTTACGATGATCATTTAAAGCAACTCTTAAAACAGCCGTTTCATAGTCTGTCCGACTATTGCCCCCGAAAATAAAATTACCCAAGGAGTAAACAATCGGCCGACCTTTATAAATTTCTGCACCCTGCAAAACATGGGGATGATGACCAATAACGACATCCGCCCCTTGATCAATCGTGAATCGAGCTAAATCAATTTGCCAGTCTCCCGGATAATCATTGAGTTCTACCCCCCAATGGTAGTTAACCACCACCCAATCCACCTGATCTCGAATGGCTTTAATATCGGCTGCTACCCGCTCATCATAACGTGGATTCGTTCCCGCCACACCCTCACCTGCTGCATGAAAATCGGCATCATAATAGCCTAAATAGGCAATTCGTTGACCCTTGACTTCGATAATGGTAGGGCGACGAGCTTCTTTAAGATCTCGACCCGCTCCCACTGCATGAATACCCGCCCGGTCTAAGGTTTCAAGGGTTTCCACTAGCCCGGATTCCTCATAGTCCATGGTGTGATTATTGGCTAGATTAACAATATCAATGCCACCTTCTGTTAATACCTTAACCGCTTCTGGATCAGCTTTAAAATTAAACTGTTTATTCGGACGGCGCAGGGTAGAACGGGTGAGGGGATTTTCTAAATTCACCATCGCCAAATCTGCATCCCGATATTCGGGAAGTTGGGCAAAGGGTAAGGAATAATTTGTGCCAATAATCGTTTCAAAATGATCACTTAGGGTAACATCTCCCCCAAATACTAAAGTAACTGTTGGGTCTTGGGGATTTTGTACCTGTTGGTGTTGAACCACAGGAACCACTTCTAAGGCAGCTTGGACACTATCAGAACGTTTAGAAGGCGGTGCCACCATCACCACATTTTCTTGAGCCGGATTATTCAGGGGTAGCCTTTCGGCGGTGACTTCGTAGTAACTCACCCAACAGCCTAAGACGAAGGAAGAAACGGCTGAACCCACCAGGAACATTAACCGTAGGGTTTTAAATTTAATGCCATCAAGGTTCAACCACCGGGTTTGTTCTCGATGAACTCGATTAGCTGGGGTAACCAGCCGCACCGATTGTTTCCAGAGAATTTCCCCATCTCCTTGATAGCGAGCCGCAATTTTCACTCCTTCTAAGTTGGGAGCGTTGAGTTTCCACAGCAAGTGACAGATAAACTTAACAATGCTGTCGGCCATCGGTTCTTGTTGAAATTCAACCAAGACGGGTAAACAGCCTTTGCGATCGGGGGGGGCCACTCTTGCCGAGATGCCTTCTGGTCTAAGATAGGTATTAATTAAATAGCTGATTGCCCTTAAATCTCCAGAACGGGCTAATTCAAAAATAGAAGGTTGACCTAAATACTCTGCATAAACCATGAGAATGTTGTCCTCTCCTTTAAAAATTTAGATTGCAGTTTAGTTTAATCAATCACAATACTCTTGACCCTGTATCGTAGCGGACAGTTCGTTAAATACTCAATGATTGCAGTGCACGATTTCAACATAACGCTATAACTTTTCTCAGAAAAGTTTACCAGGTTTATTATAGGCTTTTCAGGGCTGGCGATCACGGAAGTTGAGTTCGGCATTTCCTCAACCCTCATTTGAAGAAAAGTTGCTGAAATCCCCTCGTTGAGCCAACTCAACCTAGATTTAGGGGGTATACTGAAAATGTCCTCACTCTCAAGGCATAAGTACAAACTAAATTTTTTAGGCTAAATTTAACCTTGGGGTTAAAATAGAGGACAATTGTTTAGTCAAAATGGATGATCTAGGAATCGAGTACAATTCAAGGGGCTTCGGCATCTTGCTCAACTGTCAATACTCGATTAACTAGGGACATTCACACGAGCCAGCGAACTTCTCAGGAAAAGTAAAAAATGCTACATCGCAAGATTTATCAGCTTTGTTGTGACAGTCGGGAAGTCTCGATCTTCTTACGGGATCAACAACGTTGGATTGAGAAAGCTCGAATTACAGATATTGAAGGAGATCTAGTCACGCTGCGCTATGAGACCGATGAAGAGGATGAATTATGTTCTTGGGAAGAAATGATCCGCATCGAAAGCATCGGAGCCATTAGCCAAAAGTTGGCCTCCGTTCCCAAGTGTGATTTTGATCTTCCTATTTCTGATGATTGCCCAGAAGCAGAACAAATTCACAAACCCACTTCTGAGTCTAGCCCAGATTAAGGGAGTTGTTCAAGCTTTATTCGAGACGCTCAATACATTCAAACATTGGGCAATATCCATCTGGAGTCACTTTAAAGCCGAAGAGAGCGGAAGCTTGATTCCAACACCGTTGTCCTCGATAATATTGGCAATTGCCACAACAATCGAGATCGACAGGAATGGGCCGATCACTTCCTTGGCTGAGAAACTCCCGTTGAGAAATGCCCCGCAGCACTAATTCCTCACCTTGCCATCGCGCTTCTACTAACCCGGTATCCGCAAAAGCTGGCCACCGGGGGTCGGTAGTTAACGCAGGGGGTAAGGTAATGTGAATTTGAGTTTCAAATTCCGTAATTTCCCCTTCATATTGGGTTTCCGTTAAGGGGGGTTGTAAGAACGTTTCCCCGATGGGCAACTCTACAAGGGTTCCGGCATCTGGGGTATGGAGTTGATAGCGGTTGCGAAGTTCTTCTAAATTGGTCAAATCGGCCAAATAGGTGGGAGAACCATGCACAAAAATAATATGTTGGGGCCGGAGGTTATGGATGAGTTGGGTTGTACCGGGGCCATCACAATGTTCTGAGATAAAATAGGTTTCAACCTGGGGTGCAGACTGTCCTGAGCGCGTCTCTACAAATTCAGGAATGGGGAGAATTTCTAAGGGTCTACCGGGTTTCTGGGGCAAAAATAACATCCAAGGTAGGGTAGAGTCCGCCCAATAAGAATTCCAATCGGCATACTCATCGGTGAGAATAATACAAGGAGACTCCCTAATTTGAGATCGGTATTGTGGGGTGAGTCGTCGAACCCTGGGACGAATGCGTTCATCCCAAAATAAAGGCTGATGTTGAGCAAAATTCTGGACACTGGCGGGAAACTGGGAGAGCAGTTGTAAATAAACATCGCATCCGGTCGCAACGGTTCCATCAACCCAAATATCGAGATCCCGACCTGTAAAATAATGGTGACTGCGAAGCAACATCAGCAGTTCTTGGCCTAAACCCAAACTGGGTGTGGGTAAGAGCAGACAATATTGAGCTTCTATCGCCCGATATAACCGTTCTGCAAGTTGGTTTTCCAGTTGACGGCGATGGGGATGACGTGCGGTGCCATAACTGCCTTCTAAGATTAAAACATCCGGCTTGAACCCTCGCAACTCCCCCAAAGGTAAGCCTTCCACCAGGCGAGAATTTGAAAGAAAAAAATCTCCGGTGTAAATCAGTTTATAACTGCGTTCGGTTGTTACATAATTAATCAGAATTACCGAAGCTCCGGGTAAGTGACCTGCGGGAAATAAGGTGACACTCAGTCCCGGCTTGAGTTCCCGGGCAGAATGCCAAGGTAACGACTGACAGAGGGGATGATTAACATCTGGTTCCCAGTCAGGCCAGTTCAGGGGTAACAGTTGGGTTGTGACTTCACTTCCATAAATCGGAATTTGAGGAAATGCCTGATGGAAAGCGAGTAAACCTTGAGCATGATCCGCATGAGCATGGGAACAGAGAACGAAGTCAGCCGGAGGTTGATCTGAGGAAGTTAATAGGGGTGAAATGTCCTGAATCCCACAATCGAGTAAAATGCGATGAGATCCCATCCGCACCAGCAGACACAAACCCTCCTCTGCATGGCCAACGCTATAGGGCAAACATTCCAGATCAATCACAGGAGTTCATCAACAGGATAATTAGTATAGATTTTAGAATTATGGGGGAGTTTTCCTAAAAAATGTTAAAAACTGTTGCATAAATGAGTTAAGAGGAGCGCTATTCACGATGTCGATTGCACAATTCCAAGAATTTTTTGATCATTGCGTGGGTGAATGGACAACGGAACGCACTTACCATTACTTGAGTCATCAGGAGGTTGAGCGATCGCATACTGAATTTATCATTCATCCTCTGGACAATGACGCTAAAGCCAAAGTCTTAGAAGATAATCAACGTTTATCAACAAACTTAGAATTAGAAACTCTCCCTGGATATCGACTGGCGTTCCAAACGGTTTCGGAAAAAGGGGATGAAGTTTCCCAAGCCTTGAATATTCTGTTTGTACCCCAAAAATTAAATTTCCCGATAATTGAAGGGGATTATTTGCGGGATAAAGCTTATGAAGAAGCGAAACCGATGGTAGCGTACTTTCGCTATGATACCGAAACCCGTGAATTATTGATGAAAACGACCTACACACGGGTTGTGTCCGTTGATTCTATTACTTTAATTAATCCAGAGTTAAGAATTCGTCGGATTATTAATTATCAACGACCTCTGAATCATGAACCGTTAAATAGGGTTTTATTAGTAGGGTTTGGAGTTGAGCAAAAACAATCATAAACAATCATCTTTTGAGAAGATTGTACAGCTTAACAATCAAAGTTTTTTATTGAGAAAAAGCAAGTTAGGAAGCCTTGCCAGATGGGACAGAGGGAGTGATCCACCCCATCTAGGATCAAAGGCAGGGTAACAGGAGAGCAGAGGAGAATCTAACCTCTTGCTATTGTGATCATAAGGGTAATTCTGAATGACTTGAGAAATGCAATAATTTCTTAAGTTTGTCCCCTTAACCTTCCTGATGGCTTGCAAAGGGGACTACAATTCTATTACAATCAAACATCAAAACCCGGCAAGAATAATTGACAGTCCTTGCTGTTCTATCACACATTGGCACTAAGGATAGGGGTGCAAGGTCAGGAGGATGAACTGTCACACGGCATCTTTACTGATTTTAACGATTGTGGAAAACTGAATTCCAACTTTGTACAGGATCTCAATCAAGTTCTTATTTCTTGCGGGTGAACAGATCCTCTCATTCATAGGTGTTATCGAGTGAGTCGAATTCTTATTGCTGAAGATGAACCCCGCATAGCTGCCTTTCTGGAAAAGGGACTGCGAGCGAATGGGTTCACAACCTCCCTAGCGTGTGATGGACGAGAAGCGGTAGAAAAAGCCCTCGCCCATGAGTTTGATTTGTTGATCCTTGATTTAGGGCTTCCTGATCAAGATGGTTTTCAAGTTTTGGAACAATTGCGCGGACAAGGAGAACAAATTCCCATTATTATCTTGACCGCTCGTGATGATGTTACTGATAAAGTAGCAGGGTTAGAAGGCGGTGCGGATGACTATGTGACCAAACCTTTCCGGTTTGCAGAACTTTTAGCCCGTGTTCGTGCCCGTTTACGACATCATCCCCCATCCGGGAATAAAGAGGATAAAGCCTTAAAGGTGGGTCAAGTGACCCTCGATTTATATACCCGTCAAGTCTGTTTAGGAGAAACACCCATTACTCTCTCCGCTAAGGAATTTCAATTGTTAGAAACTTTCTTGCGCCATCCGGGCCAAGTTTTGAGTCGAGAACAACTCTTGGATCAAGTTTGGGGATATGACTATGATCCCGGCTCGAATATTGTGGATGTTTATGTCGGTTATCTCCGCAAGAAGTTGGGGGGTGAGCGGATTGAAACGGTACGCGGGATGGGATATCGTCTGGTTTGTTAAAAAGGTTGGGAACTTTTGAGGGGTGTTAAACGTCAACGGACACAACTCTTCGAGAACGTGCGATTGAGATAAATTCATTAACAAGAGTCAAGGGTTTTAAATCCATTTCTAGTTCAATCCTCAGAAATATTCGATCACCTAAAGTTGTGGCTTGAGACTGCAAATAAAGTCCAACTGATCAGTTTTTGGCAAAAGCCTGAGAATTAGCGATCTCTTCTGTGTAAATCATCAGGTTGCATCTATAGATTAAGTGATTAACAATGATTTGGGAAACTGTTAAGTATTACCCCAACTTAGGGAAAGATTAAGTTAGGTGGGTGAGGATTAATAACAAGAGTGTGAATAACAATCAAAATTCAGTAATGAGGCGGATTCTAATCTGTTAGTATTTCCCTGAAATATTGGATTAGATATCCTGTATTATTAATAATTTCTAACTTCATTAAATTTTATTGAATTCATTTTTATAGAGAGATTAGGAGTTGATCTCGATCAAAATAATCTTTTATTAAACCCTGCAAAAGGTTAAGAATTAATTTGTACATTTTTTCCAAAAAGTTCACCTAAAATTTTAAAATTGGTGGGCTTTTTTACGTTTTATTTCAAAAAACCAAAATCTTGAAATTCGGATATTAAGATATTTCTCATATAGATTTAATACCCATCTTAAATCTATTTTCTAGGATTAAGATAAGCAGCCAGAAACCCTCAGAATTGGATGGTCTTTTAAATCTTAATCGCCCTTCTATTCTGAAGTTTCAAGATCAGTCTGTTAAAACACCACTTTTCTGTCTTAGATCTGACAAAGTTGAGAAAACTATGGATGACCTACAAAAATTTATCAAAGAATTTGATAAGCTCGGAGATAAAATCGGCAAGTTAGCTGATAAACCAGAGAAGTTTTTTAAAAAGCTAGATAAGATATTTGATAAGAATGCTTATCTGAAACTAAACCCTGATGTCAAACAAGCCGTTGAAGCAGGCTTACTGACCGCAGAAGAACACTTTTTACTCTATGGAATTTATGAAAATCGGGAATGCAGTTATATCTTCAATGTTCGTCAATACTTACAACTGAACGTAAATATAAAGATTGCTGTTGAGCAAGAAGGGTTGAGTGCTGTTGAACACTTTGTCGATCTTGGACAAAGCCAAAACCTCCCCTGGAATCCTCTATTTAATATTAATGACTACCTCACACTGAATCCTGATGTTGAGCAAGCTGTTCAAGAGGGCTTAACGAATGCGACTGAACATTTCTTGGATGCTGGAATTGAAGAACAACGTAATTTTAATTTTGTCTTCAATCTCCCAGATTATTTAGCACTCAATCCTGATGTTGAGGTACAAGTTCAACAGGGTTTAATTAACCCCATTAAACACTTTTTTGATTTTGGTCAATTTGAAAAGCGAGAATGTAATAAATCTTTTTTCAATGTCAAGCATTATCTAGCAGCAAATCCAGATGTTCAGCAAGCGGTAGAGGAAGGTCGAATTAGTGCGATCGCTCATTTTATGGAATTTGGTCTACTGGAAAACCGTCCGTTTAATCCGAACATTTCTGTCACCCAAATTTTACAACAATTCAATGTTACTAGCCTTTCAGCTATTAGTATTGAGCAAATCAAGCAATTTATCGAGGTATCGTTATCAACACCAACACCTATTCCTACTCCCACACCGACACCGACACCGACCCCAACGCCAACACCTGAAAATACAACCTCTGATACTCCTGAAATTGTTTTCAATGAAAGCGAGGGGTCTACAGATGACGACACAACAACGGAGACACCCACAACTCCCAATCAGCAGCGACCTCCCATCGATCTCAATATTCCTGAGCAACCTACACTATCACCAACTCCCACACCAGCACCCACTGTTGCGCCTACACCGCAACCAACACCAGAACCCACTCCAGTTCCCACACCGGAACCGACAGTTGCACCGACACCGGAACCCACTCCAGTTCCCAGTCAAGAGTTTTTCAATCTCGACTATATTAAAACCACCTACGCTTCTGTACTCAAAATTGGTTTAAATGTTGAGGATCTTAGCACCGTTTCAGAACAGGACATTATCGACTTTCTCAATGAAAATGGGTTAGAACTGGAAATTAATCCGTCATTGTATGTAGATATCAAGATCTACACCGAAACTTACAGTCAACAACTGATCAGTTTCTATCAAGTTACCTCTGTTTCTGAACTTACCTTTGTACAAATCCTCAACTATATTAGTGGGGAAGGTTTAGACCAAGGGAATAGTCCTTCTTTGTTTATTGATTTTGATTTTGTCAAGAAGAATTACGCTAAAAAATTAGAAAAATTCTTTGAGAAAACCCTTGACAAAATCACCAAGAAGGAGATTTTAGAATACATCGACAAAGAAGGAATTAAGAATGGAGATAAACTCTCTGGTTGCTTAGACTTTGACTATATTCGGTTAACTTATAGTGTTGAATTAACCGCTAAATTTGGCATTAGTATCGAACTGATCACGAATCAGCAAATCTTCGAGTTTATCAATAGTGAAGAAGGCTCTAATGTAATTACAAATCCTGCACCCACCGTTGATATTAACTTTGTCAAAGTGGTTTATGCACAACAGATTGCCGCTTACTTCAGTATTTCCATTGAGCAAGTCATTACTCTGTCCAATATTCAGATCCTCCAGTTTATTAATAATGTTCCCCCGGAACAAAGCATTGATACCTCCTGGACAGTTTCTTTAAATTATCTCGAAGCCGTTTATGGTACAGAGTTAGTCGCTCAGTTAGGCGAAAATCCATCCATTGAGCAAATTCTTCAATTGATTGAAGAACAAGGCATTAAAAATGGACATACGGTTTCTCCGTTCATGAGTTTAGACTATGTGAAACAGTTGCAACTCGATAAAATTATTGAGAAATACAACATCACAGATGTAACCCAAATTGAAGATGAAGATATTCTTGAAAGCGTTAATGTAGATTACGCCATTGATGTTGAATACTGTCGCGTTAAATATGTAACTCAACTGGCGGCTTACTTCAAAGTCTCTGAGGAAGAAGTTGTTAACCTGACCGATGAAAAAATCAAGGTTTATATCCTCGGAATTGGGTTAGAACTGGGATTAACTGGAAATGCGATTGACTTTAAGAAAGTTGAGAAATTACTGGAAAAAGAACTCAAAGATTTCTTTAAAGTCAAAGACGTTAAAGAGTTAACCGATGGACAAATTAATGCGTTTCTATCGGGTGAAGGTAAAAAACTCGGACTGATCCAACAAATTAGTGAAGCTGTTGATGTCGAATACTATAAAGGAATTTATGGTGAAGCTTTAACGGCTCAATTTGGAGAAGATGTCACCGCAGAAGAGGTTGTTGAGTTCTTGTTTGGTGATGCGGCTCCCGTAATTGACATCAACTTCTGCTTAGAGCAATATGCAGATGAACTCACACAATATGCGGAAGTTTTAGGCAAAACGTTACAAGATTTAAGGCCAGAGGATCTGAAACAATACTTCTTCAGCAATGAAGGGTTTGATGTTAATAAGAACCTCACTGCTTTTGATTTAGAAGCGTTCAGTACCCAATATTCATCACAGTTGATTACATTTTATAATGTGACTTCTGTTGCAGACCTAAATCAGACCCAAGTTTATCAGTTCATTACCCAGGAAGCTTACAAATTTAATCTCGATCTTTCTGAATTGATCTCAGAAGAGGGTCTGGCATTCTACAAGGAAGAATTCGCTGAAAAAATCGCTATTAAATATGGTGTTGAAGTCAGCGTTATTCAAGAACTAAATGCCAATCTACTACTCGATGTTGTCTTTGGCGGATGGTCTGATGATCTCGACTCTGACTACTTCAAAGAAAAATTTGAAGGAGATGTTCAGGCTGTATTTGGTGTAGAAACCATTGCTGAAGTTACGGATTTACAAATTCTCGAATACTTGCATGAACAGGAAACCGTTGATATTAAAACAATCAACTGGTTTGATACCGATGAATATGTCAAAAAATACGGTAAGGATCTCGAAGAAGCCCTAAAAGATTGCTACCCTGTTAAAGACATTAGTGAACTATCAAGTCAGCAAATTATTCAGTTTGCCTTTAGTGTTGATGCCAAAGCATTTAGTGTAGAAGGATTGATTGATTTAGAGTACGTTAGTAACACCTTTGGATCAGCCATTATTGGAGGTGATCAAGTTACTGAAAAATGGGTGAGTCAATATGTCAGCCTTGATGCTGGATATGTTGAGTTTCAACTCAGTAGTTTGATTCAAGCGGAAACAGTTACCTTAGAGCAAATTAATACAGTTCTGGGAACTACTGTTGCAAGCGTTGATTTGTTGAGTAAAAAACAACTCATCGACTTAATTAACAACAGCGAATTCCAGACTGCTTTAGGCGAAGGTGTTGAAGTCAAACTGTTCCAAGATACTCCGAATTTGGATTATATCAAGGAAACCTTTGCTCCCGCTTTAGCAGAAGTTTTAGGGGTGAATATTGCCTCAATTACGGGTGAAGAAACTAACGTTGTTACTAACGATGAAGTTCTAGCTTATTTCGTTGAAAATAAAGCCGCAGATATTGCTGCATTTGCGGGAGTTACTGAAGCTGAAGTTACAACAGATTTAGCACAACAATGGTTACTTGAAGCTAATGTCATCTTATTAAATGATGATGGGACTCCCGATGATGGGACTCCCACTGAAATTGACTTAGTTTATGGTCGTTATCAACTCGAACAGTTAGTTACGGACGAAACACTCACCCTCGATACTGTTAATGAATTCTTACCTGCCCCCATTGAGTCTGTAGACGCAATTACTGATCAAGATCTGACGAATTTATTACTCAATGAAGAATTTCAAACCGCATTAGGTGAGAACAGTATTGAGTTGGTTCAATCTAGCGGTTTAGATTTAGATTTTCTGGTTTCAGAATATCAAGATGAACTGTCAGCATACTACAGTTTACCTGTCGATACTGAATTCACTGAACAACAAATTATCGATTATTTCAGTACCGAATATGCTGAAGAAATTGCAACCGAAGGTGTGACGGTTGAAGAATATATTCAGCAGTTTACGGTGACAGAAATTCCACCAACAGACCCAGCAACAGACTTTGATCCAAAATATGTGAAATTCCAACTCCAAGATTTATTGGATCAGGATGTAATCACTCTCCAAGATGTTAATAATGTTCTGACTACTGATGTTCAGTCGTTAGATACATTAACAGATGAACAAGTTAAAGAATTAGTTCTCAACGAAGCCTTTAACACAGAACTGGGTGACGATAACGCTCTGAAACTGACACAAACAGAAGCACCAGATTATAACTATGTTCGTAGCATTTACGCTCAAGACTTAGCTGATACTTATGAGGTTTCAGTTAATGATGTTTTAGCCGGAGATATTGTTGAACTCACGGACGAACAAATCCTCCAAGCCTTTACAGAAAGTCTGTCAACGGTTGATGTGGGATACGTTAGTTATCAAGTGGAACAATTGATTACTGATGGAACGTTAAATTTAGATCAAGTCAAACAATTCTTAGGAACTGAAGACGCAACCTTTACAACGGTTGAAGATTTGACAAATTCTCAACTCATTCAGTTAGTCTATAGTCCTGAATTCAAGGATTTGTTAAAAGCAGGAAATCAAACGCTGGAACTGTCCTCGGTTGATTATCAACACTATATTGAGGACAATACCGATGCTTTGAAAACTGCCTATCCAGATGTTACTAATATCGAAGATTTAACTCTGGAACAAGTCAAACAGTTTATGTATGGCGAAGGTGTTAAACAGGGAATTCAGCTTGACAAATATCTCGCTCTTGATTATCTCGAAAGTACCTACATCAGCGCCATTAATAGTGTTGAAATTAATGACCAGGTGGTGTTAGATTGGCTGAAAGATGACTACAATGAACTGGATGTCAACTATCTGCGTTATCAATTTGAACAGTTAAGCGTTGAACAACAAACACAGTTATTAACTGAACTGCAAATTGAGAAAGACGTGAATTCTCTCACGAATCAAGACATCATTTCTATTGCTTTTAGCAGCACTTACAAACAAGTGTTGAATATTGAAAGCATTCAACTGAAAGCTATTGATGTTGATGCTTATCGGGAAGAATACGCTGAACAGCTTGTTGATTATTACTTCCCCCCTAACGATAATACTTCCGATAGCGGTACTCCCGACGATGGTACAACCAGCGTTGATACCCAACCGGAAGATACTACTGATGACGGAATTACTACAACAACCGATCAACCTGAAGAAGGTGATAGTGGAAATGTAAATCTGGATTGGGTTGATAAACTGAGTGACAAAGACATCATTAAGTTTGCTTTCAGCGAAGGAATCAAACAAGGAATTGATCCTCTGGAATTCGTTGATAAAGCATATCTGAAAACAGCTTTCAAAGCAGAACTAGCGACTCATTACAAAGTTGAAGTATCTGCGGTTGAGCAACTCGATGATTCTTTGGTGGCTGACTATGTTTACGGTGGGATTTTGGGTGCAGAAATTGACTACAAATTCTATAGCCAAACCTACAAAGCCGAGTTAGAAACCACCTTCAGTAAATCTATTGAACAAGTGACAGAAACTGAAATCCTGCAACACGCTTTAGAGGTAACAATTCCTCAAGGAAAAGCGATTGCGGCTGTTGATGTTGATGGATTTGTGAAAGAATACAAGGAAGAACTATCTGATATTTTTGGACTCGAACCCAAAGATCTCAAAAAACTGGATAAAGGTTTCCTCAAAGACTTTATTCTTGAACAAGCCAAAGATTACGATTTGGATGGCAAAAAATACACCAATCTCGACTACTATCGCAATCAAGATGGAGAAGAATTGTTAGACAACTACCGCGAGGAAAATGTCTACAATATTGATCCCCAGAAAGTCTTTGATTACACCGTTGAAAATCCTCAAGAAGTTCCTACTACGGCTCCAACAATTGACTTGGTTTGGTATCAAGAACAATATGCTGATGATATTGCAGCAAATCAAGCTAAAATTGATACCAATAAAGACAACCAAATTAGCAACGATGAGTTGTCGGTCTATGCAACCGGAGAAGGTTTAATTAAAGGAAATAAACCCTCTAAATTGTTAGAAGACTTCGATCAATATGTTGCCGATCCTGAAGTGCAAGAAGACCTCTTAAACTACTACAATATCGAGTCGGTTGATGCACTGACAAATCCTCAAATTATGACCTATATGGTGGGTAAAGGTTTGTCAGATGGTCACGAACCCTTCAGTGATGAATTCTTAACGAATAATCCTGAACTGGAGTTTGAAGCCTTTAAACAAGCTAATGCTCAAACCTTAGTTCAATACACAGGAGTTGCGATCGAACAAGTGACTTACTTGAATGTCTTTTCCTATCAGGCTAGTGCAGGTTTATTAAACTCAACAACCAGTAACGATGTTGTAGTTTAATCTCATCTTAAATTACACCTTATAACCTCTCCTGATTCGCCAGGGGGGGCTTTTTTATAGCTTGAAGTTTTGTATTATTCCTCTGATGCTATACTTTTTTTAAAACTTACCCAAATCAACCCCTTAAAGCATTTTGCCAATACCTATAAGTTTCTAACCCAATTTTATCTTGTTCTTCTTGATAAATTTTATCTAAACATTGAAACAATGCTTTAGCCTTAGTTTCTAATCCTAATAATCTTAAACTGGTTAAAATTCGAGTCAGACGTAAATAGTTATGATTCCGCCAACCCACCCACTGTTTTTTTCGGTTTGGATAAGTTTCACTGGGAATAATTTGTATCGCTTGAGATGGCTGATCCTCTAATTTTAGACCATAGAAATCTAACATTAATAATAAAGATTGATGTAAACGTTGTTTTAATTCCTTAGTATTTTTAAAGGTTTCAATTACAGACAGATTTAAGGTAGGCGCATCCCAATTAAAACGGCTTTTTTCCACTAAGGGAAACAACCATTGAATATAATCATGGGTATATTCTAAACGGTCATGATCCCATTGCCAAATCTCCTCAATTTTCCGTCCTTGATGATCAGGAGATAAGCCTAAATAAAACAAAATAATAATATCCTGATTGTTAATAGTCATAGCGTTATCAGTTATCAGTGTAGAGACGCGCCTGGGCGAAGCTATGCCGTAGGCTTTTGGCGCGTCTGTACCAGTTATCAGTTATCAGTTATCAGCTAATGGCTGGTAACTAATAACTATTACTTACTCTTCCCTCATCCCCTTGTTCCCCTATTTTCTTATCATCATAAATCTCTGTGGGTAAATGGTTTAGTGTTATTGCCGGAATAGGTTGCTACAATATGTCCATCCCCAACAATTTGATATTTATAAGTCACTAATCCTTCTAAACCAACGGGGCCACGAGGGGGCATTTGTTGGGTACTAATTCCCACTTCTGCACCGAAACCATACCGAAATCCATCTGCAAAACGAGTGGAACAATTGTGAAAAACTCCCGCCGCATCGACTTGATTTAAAAAGATATTTGCAGATTCTTGATCTTCGGTAACAATGGCATCGGTATGGCCAGATCCGTAGGTATTAATATGGGCGATCGCTTCTTCTAAATTACCGACTATTTTAATCGATAAAATTAAATCTGTATATTCCGTTGACCAATCTTCCTCGGTTGCTGGCTTAATATTAACGATCTCTAAGGTTTTAGCATCTCCTCGCAATTCGACATTTTTAGCTTGTAATGCCGTTACGGCTTCTAATAAAAATTGAGACGCAATCTCTTGATGAACTAATAAGGTTTCTACCGCATTACAAGCAGCCGGATATTGAATTTTAGAATCAACAGTAATGGCTATGGCTTTTTTAAAATCCGCCGATTTGTCAATATAAACATGACAAATGCCTTCTGCATGACCTAACACCGGAATGCGAGTATTATCCTGAACAAACTTAACGAAAGAATTAGAACCTCGCGGAATAATTAAATCAACATAATCATCTAATCGCAATAATTCTAAAATTTCTTCCCGTGTAGTTAATAGTTGCACCGCTTCAGGATTAACCGCAGTTTGAGATAATCCTTGACGAATTGCATTAACTAAAGCTTGACAGGAATGAATCGCCTCTTTTCCACCTTTTAAAATTACCCCATTTCCTGATTTAATGGCTAAGGCAGAAATTTGAATCACTGCTTCAGGACGGGCTTCAAAAATTACCCCTAAAACTCCTAACGGACAAGTGATTCTTTTGAGTGTTAATCCTTGATCTAATTCTCGATGAATTTGTACCACTCCTACGGGGTCGGGTAACTTAGCAACGTCTCGTAATCCCGCAATGGTACTGTTTAATTTAGTCCCATCAAATTTAAGACGATTATATAACGGTTTGGGAATTCCTTCGGCTTCTGCGGCACGACAATCAGCTTCATTCGCTGCAATAATTTCCGGTGCTGCTGCTTCTAAGGCTTGAGCAACGGCTTCAATGGCTTGATTTTTTTCTACTGTTGATAATCCTGCTAATTTCTGTGCTGCTAAACGAGTTTTTGCTGCCAGATCAACCAGAGGAATAGAACGAGTTTCCGAAACTGTCATTGTTACAACTCAACCCCAAAACAGGAAAAATTACTATTTTTTTATGATATAGCAGGGAAGAGGGAAGAGGGAATGGGGGGACAAGGGGACAGG
>NZ_JADEWU010000061.1:0-35694 GCF_015207485.1 Planktothrix mougeotii LEGE 06226 | reverse complement strand
GGCATTAGTATAGACTTGGACAATTATATTCTTAGAAATATCGTAGCCCATGAGCAGGATGTCAGTGTAGCCGTCTTTGTCGAAGTCGGCGGTGGCTACGGAACTCTTAAAAACACCGGTGAGAGAAACGTTGGTGTTTTCGCTAAAACCACCACTGCCGTTGTTGGTATAGATTTTGCTGATGGTGCTCATGGCATAGGGATTGACAAGATCAATAGAAGAATCATTACCCGTGAGCAGGATATCGATGTCCCCATCTTTATCGAAGTCGGCGGTGGCTACGGAACTAAAGTAAACGCCGGGGAGAGAAACGTTGGTGTTTTGGCTAAAACCCCCACTACCGTTGTTCGTATAGATTTGGCTCATGGGGCCATTATCCCCAATGCCCGTGATCAGGATGTCGGTGTCCCCATCTTTGTCGAAGTCGACTGTGGTGACGGAACCCGTCAAAAACATGGGGAGGGAGACGTTGGTGTTTTGGCTAAAACCCCCACTACCGTTGTTGGTATAGATTTGGCTGATGGCTGTAGAACCATCAAAGCCCGTGAGCAGGATGTCGGTGTCCCCATCATTGTCGAAGTCGGCTGTGGCTACGGAACTTGTGAAAACACCGGGGAGAGAAACGTTGGTGTTTTGGCTAAAACCCTCACTACCGTTGTTGGTATAGATTTGGCTGATGATGGCAGAAGCACCGAGACCCGTGAGCAGGATATCGACGTCCCCATCTTTGTCGAAGTCGGCTGTGGCTACGGAACTAAAGACAATACTGGGGAGGGAAACGTCGGTGTTTTCGCTAAAATCCCCACTGCCGTTGTTGCTATAGATTTGGCTAATGAAGTTAGGAGAGCTATCGTAGCCCGTGAGCAGAATGTCGGTGTCACCATCTGAGTCGAAGTCGGCGGTGACGACAGAACCCCGATTAACACTGGGGGGGAAAAAGGAAGCGTTGGTGTTGAAGCTAAAATCGCCACTGCCGTTGTTAATATAGATGGGGCTGACGGCGTAACCTTCAATACTCAAACCTGTGAGCAGGATATCGGTGTTGTCATCTTTGTCGAAGTCGGCGGTGGCGACACCACCATAGATAAAAGCGATGAGGGAGACGTTGGTGTTTTCGGTAAAATTAAAGCTGGAAGTCATTTTCTGAATCTCCTTTAATCTGGTAGTCGGTTGAGGGAAGAAGGGTTAACGGTTTCCCATCTGTCGAAATGCCGATTCTAAGTGGCTGACAAACCCGGATACGTTAAATAACGGGGTATCTCGTGCTTTTAACCGTTGACGCCACTGCTGCAACTTCTGGGGATGGGTGGCCCAGTCAATAGCTTTTTGTTCGTACTCCTCCGCACTGTTAGCAATCATTTCTGGAAGTCCACCACTGGCACAAATACTGGCCCCCATGCGGGAGGCGTTGGTTAAACCGGGTTTTGTCAGTACGGGTACACCCGCCCACAACGCTGCTACAGTGGTGGAACCGCCGCTATATATCCACGTATCTAAGGCTAAATCTGCCAGTTGCAAGCGGGCTAAATATTCGGGGTGGGGCTGTTTTTTGGCAAAAATTAGCCTTTCGGGTGCTACTCCCATTTCCTCAGCACGGCGACGGAGGTTTTGCATTGTCTCTTCTACTGCCAAAGATAACCACAAAACACTGCCTTCAACTTGCTGTAAAATTCGCATCCAAACGGCAAATAAATCCGGTGTAATTTTAAAGTGTCGGTTGTAGCAAACAAAGACAAAACCATCTTCTGGCAACCCGAATTCAGCCCGACTAAATTGTTTGTTTGAAATCTCCATCGGTGAACAGATAAACTGATGGGGTAAATAGATGATTGACTCGCTGTAATCTGATGCTAAATTCGGTGGTAAAACCCATTCATCCGTTATCAAGTAAGGGATGAAATTCGCACCCATTGTATTAGGATATCCCAGAAAACTTGCCTGTATTGGTGCAGGTTTGTAGGCAAATATTTGCGGTTTACTGTAACCCGTATACCCAGCTAAATCGATTAAAATATCAATGCCATCAGCGTTAATTTGCACCGCAGCATCGACAGCAGAAAGTTGGGAAATATCTCGAAATTGCTCACAGCCATTTTTAATCATTTCTGTGACTTCATCGTTGATATTTAATAGGTTGTAGCCAAAGATTTCAAACTCGTCTCGGTTGTGAGTTTCAAAAATTTGATAAATTAAGCGTCCGACGGCGTGATTGTAGAAATCTGGGGAAACATATCCCACCCGCAGTTTATCGGTTTTTTGGGAATAGATGAATTGAGGTTTTTTCTCCGCTATTGATTTCTCAATTCCTAGGGCGTGTTTCTGGGCAACGGCTAGGGATAATTCTGGGGGAATAGAAAGGGCGTTTAACTGAAAGGGAGCTAGGGTAAAACCTTGATTGTCTTCCTCTATATATTGGGTTGTGGAATCAATGATCTCCTGCACAAAATTATCATAGTTTTCCCACTCGCAGAGATTGAGTTTCACAAACCCGATATGGGGATATAAATATTCAGCATTAGGGTTGAGGCTTTGGACTCGTTGATATGCAAGTTTAGCGAGGGTAAATTGGCTCTGAAATTCCCAAATTTGCCCTAATTGAAAATAGGCATCTGCGTAGTCCCGTTGATGTTTAGCTGCGGTTTGAAATAGCTGAATTGCTTCGTCTAATTTTGCTTGTTGTTTATACAATAAACCTAAATTATATAAAGCTGGGACAAGTTCAGGTTTTAATTCCAAGGCGCGTTTTAATAAGTCTTCGGCTTGATTTAACTCCTCTTGAATTAGGTAAATTGACCCCAGATTGGTTAAGGTTAACGCTGAATTTGGGTTAATTTTTAGAGCGTTTTGATAACAGGTTATGGCTTCAGCTAAACGATTTTGTTGTTGCAATAAGGTTCCTAAATTATTGAGAGGTGGAATATAGGTTGGGTCGGCTGCTATAGCCTTTTGAAAACAAGCGATCGCTTCTTCAATTTTTCCTTGTTTTTTCAAATCTTGCCCCTGTTCAAATTCAGCTTTTGCTACTTTTAATTTTGGGCTTTCTAACGTCCTTAAGTGTTGTTCTAGGATGTCATCTAATTCTGAAATTGTCGTCTCATCTTCTCGAAAAATCTTCCCGACATATTCAGTATTTTGACGAGGAAGTGGAAAAGGTTTACCACCATAAAATTCGTCATGAACCAAACTTTGATATTGAGCTAAAGGATAAATTACATCGTTCAAAAAGTGTTGATCAATGCCTTTAGCCAAAGATTGAGCGTGAGTTTTAACATAATTATTGATAGCAGTTTTGATCTCAAAATTACCTTTAAATCCCCACATTCCCCCCATAATTTTGCTGCGATGCAAGGGATGATCTCGCATAATATGAAAGGGAAAAGGACTGGCTAACCATTCATCAACGGCGGCTTTTTCTCGTTGATTCAACCGCGAGTCCGTATCCCGAATAATCGTAATTTCGACATCAGGATCATTCACGGCTAGAAACCGCCAAAATGATCCGGTACAATTTTGAGAGGGGGTCTGCATTGGGATGATTTCTACATGATTCCAAGTCCCTAAACGTTCTAACGTTTCTTTAGGAACCGTTTCATCAACATAAAACCGACAAATCCAACCCGGATAAATTTTAAGCGCTAATTCCGCATTTTTAATCGCACCGATATTGTAGATAGGATCATTGCCCCAAAGACTAAAAGAGATGACTTTTTTCTGGGTTTTTGTGGGGCTACCAATAGTCACTAATTTAGCAATATTCCCAGTTTTAAAACCCAAGGACATCGGACATTGAACTTGGGGAAAAATAGCCACATCATAAAGTTCTGTGGCTTCGGTATCCATATCTAGCCACTCGACAATATTTCCGGTTTTTATGTCAATAATTAGGATGCCACAACGGGCTTCGGCTTGTTTTTGTTGCAGCTTTTCTCCCAGTAATAAACCGGAAAAATGATAATCTCTGGGTTTAGATAAACCCACAACCGCAAAATCACCGACAAAGGCTAACCCCCGTCCATAACCGGGACAAAAGGTAACTGCAACAAATTCCCCGTTTTCGATATAACCAAAATCTCCTGTTCCTGAGTTGAGTAACCACAATTTCCCTTGATACCATCGGGGAGAGTGGGGCATCGATAAACCCCTAGCGATGATATCGTTGGTTTGAATATCAATCACCACTCCGCCATCACCCCTTCGATGTCGCCAACCGGAGGCTACATCGGAACTACTCACAGCAGTTACATAGCGGGGAATGCCGTTAACGGCGGCTAACCCGTTAAGGTGACAGCGATCTTCCGGGGCGAGTTTACTGATAAAATTCGGTTGCCATACAGGAGCAAAGCTGTGTTGGGGATGAAGCGTCGCTAAACAGCTATATTCGGTATTGGCAAAGATGATGTTACCTTGAGGATCAACTACAAGATCATGTACGTCTAAATCTCTGGTAGTGTAGGCAAAGCGAGGAACATAAGTGCGATCATATTTCTTTTTTAAAAGCCCTCATTTTCTAGGATATTTTCAAACTGCCAAATTTGATAGCGGGTAGCAAGGTAAAAGCGTTCTGATGTTGTATACAGTCCCATGGGTCGCTCAAATTCCCAAACCGGGGTGAAAATTTGGCCGTTGGGTTGGACTCCAATCAAACCAAGGCGGTTTGTTTGGTAGGTAGTCAGGGCGAGGCTAACTTGCTGTTGGTGCAGCCATTCCAGAAAGTGCCGCGAGTAAGGAACAGTTAGGGTTTTAGGATTGTTCATGGGTTATTACTTGAGCCAAGTCCAAAAAGTTGAATTAGCTCAGATGTTAAGTGCTTATGTAAAATCAATGACCGAGTTGAGAAAAAAACCGGGAACCTGGAATCACAAAATGTGCAGATAATTATGTTTGGGCAATTATTAAGTCCCTAAATAGGCCATTGGGAAATCCTGAAACTCCTGTAATACAAGTGGCCTTGCTTGAAGCGGATACGGAGTTTAAAATGTTCCTAACCTGCCGCCCCTTTAAATTGTATAGTTAGGTACCTGAATCCTTTCTATAGCTTAGATCGGGTTAAAAAACTAGATGCGTGACTAGGAAGCGATTGGATTTGCTGACGTCGTAGGCAATCGCCGATTTTTTTTCTAATGAAGTTGATCCAGATTAAGATTGGGTATCCTTAAATTAATATCAACTGTGTTTTGGGGACTGGCAATGCGTCAACTTTGGTTTCTGATCTCCATCGGTATTTTCACAGTTGGGCTGGGAGGATGCGGTTCACCACCTGAAGAAACAGCCTCTACACCCAGTCCAACAACTTCTCCTGCGGCTTCCCCTGAAGCGGCTGCTTCACCCCAACCCAATGCAACACCCACTCCGGGCCAAATTGCTCCGTTTAAAGATCCCTTAGTCAAAGAACAATCCAACGTCGCTGCGGGTGCGGGTTTAATTCAATCGACTAATCCTGAAGAACGGTTAAATCTTCTGGGTAAACGTCAAACAGGAACCCCCGTAGCACCCGCCACAACAACGGCTCCTAATGCTGCGGTAGATGATCCCTTTGGAGTTTTGCCTCCTGTAATCGTAACCCAAACTCTCGATCCTGGAGAAACACCAGAAGCACCCGAACAAAGCACTCGTACTGTGCCAGATTTACCTAAATTACCCGTTGCTGAACCTCCGCTTCGCTGGAGGACTGCCAGTGTGAGCATTCCGGCGCCACAAACCCGTACCTCTCCCAATACCGGATTTAGCCCATCTCAAATGGCTCCCAATAGAGGGTCTAACCCGCCAACTCAGAGAACAACATCGGGCAATGGAGCGGCTCGTAATCCCTCTCAATCCTTATCTCCTAACGCCAGGGGAACAACACCCACTCAGAGAACAACATCGGGCAATGGAGCGGCTCGTAATCCCTCTCAATCCTTATCTCCTAACGCCAGGGGAACAACACCAACCCCTCGAACCGTTGCACCTCGGAGAACCGTTCCCACGTTACCAACTTTACCCATTGCCCAAGTTCCTGATTTACCAGCCCTTCCCAATACAGCGGCCCCCCCGTCTTGGCGTGATCCGAATCCACCTCCACCTCCACCCCCAAAACCTGTTGCTGTTCAACCCTTTGTGCCTCCGCCTCCATCTACAGACTTAGCACAGGCGATGGAAGTCACCGGGGTATTACAAGTGGGAAATCAAACGAAAGTGATTCTCAAAGCTCCCGCAGAACCTACCAGTCGTTATGTAACCGTTGGACAGCGTGTGTCTAATGGTCAAGTTCTCGTCAAACGAGTTAAGTTTGATACCGGAGGCGAACCCATTGTTATTTTTGAGCAAAATGGTGTTGAGATCGCTAAAGCTGTAGGGGCTACCAATCCACCGGCGGATCAAAAAATTAATAATATTAGTCTGCGATCCTCCCGTCCCATGAGTTAGTCCAGCTAAACAGGACTTTAATTCCGGGGTGTGATCTTCAATCATTTGTAGAATTTTTTCATGGTAGGAGTAACCATGTTGTGTTCGATGCGAAAACTGGGTTCTTTAACACTAATTTTATCGACTTTAGCGATGGCAATTGAGATTGCTAATCCACTGGCTGCAATGGCACAGCAAACTGAAGGTAAGCGTCCTCCCGTTTGTGAAGGACAATTACCGACCGGACGAGTCAAGTGTAATTATGAGGGAGGAGATAACTATCAGGGAGATTTTGTCAACGGTAAACCGGAAGGACGTGGGATTTATGTTTATGCCAACCGCGATCGCTATGAAGGTCAATTCCGCAATGGTTTACCCAATGGACAAGGGGTGTTTATTTTTGCTGATGATGCTCGTGTGATTGGGGTATTTAAAGATGGCAATATCAGTCAGGGAACGGTAGTTTTTGCCAATGGCGATCGCTATATTGGCTCGTTTAAACTGGTGCGAGAAATTGGCAGTGGTACCGTCAGTAGTCAACCTAATGGTCGAGGCCAATTTATTTATGCCAATGGCGATCGCTATGAAGGGGAATTCTTCGCCGGATCGCCCTTTGGTCAAGGGGTGTTTACCCGAATTAATGGGACTCGCTGTCAAGGACAGTTTTTTAATCAAGAACTCGATGGCAAAGGAAACTGCACCTTTGCCAATGGCACTCGCTACGAAGGAGAATTTCGAGGGGGAGTTCCTCATGGTCAAGGGACGATTATTGATGCCAAAGGCAAGCGTTTTCCAGGGTCTTTTCGGGATGGCAAAAAGGTTTGACACTCCCTGCGCTCAAGGGACAGGGATTCTAACTTCAACCTAGATAAATGTTAAGTTTTGTAACTCAACCCTAAAAAAACTTGACATTTTTATTGCTATGTAATATATGCCTCGGTGATTGTTAAATTCAGTTAGCAATAAAACTTAAAGACTGAAATGAACCCAGACAACCGATCCAGTAGTACCCTGAACATTAAACGTCTTTATCCGTTCTTTTCATTAAAAAGGGGAAGATAAACCAATGGTTCAACGTGGTTCTAAAGTTCGTATCTTACGCAAAGAGTCTTACTGGTATCAAGAAGTGGGTACAGTGGCTTCTGTAGACTCCAGTGGTATCAAATACCCGGTTATCGTTCGCTTTGACAAAGTGAACTATGCAAGCGTCAATACCAACAACTTTGCTTTATCGGAAGTGGTGGAAGTTGCAGGCCCGAGCAAAGGTTCTGGCCAAAAAGTGAAAACTGGCTCTCAAACCCCAGTAGAAGCAAAAGATCGCAAAGTCCCTGGTGGTAGTGCAACTCGTGTCGGTGATCCGAACCAAGGAACCGAAGGAAATTAGTCGGTGCCGGAACTACCGGAAGTTGAAACCGTTCGCCAAGGTCTCAATCAAGTGACCTTGAACCAAGCCGTTATGGGGGGTGAGGTGTTGTTAAATCGCACCCTCGCCTACCCTTTTTCTGTGGATGAATTTTTGCAGAATTTAACCGGAATTGCGATCGCTCAATGGCATCGCCGAGGCAAATATTTATTAGCAGAATTAGTTAAATTAGACTTAGAAAAAAACCCTGGAGGCTGGTTAGGGGTTCATCTACGGATGACCGGACAATTGTTATGGGTTGATCAAGAAGATCCCTTACAAAAACACACTCGTATTCGCTTATTTTTTGCTAAAAATCGAGAGTTAAGATTTGTGGATCAGCGCACCTTTGGTCAAATGTGGTGGGTTCCTCCTGATCAAAAAATTTCTAATATTATTACCGGATTAAATAATTTAGGCCCCGAACCTTTCGCAGCAGAATTTTCCGTTGACTATTTACAAGACCAATTTAAAAAGCGTCAACGGCCTATAAAATCGGCTCTTTTAGATCAAAAATTAGTGGCGGGAGTGGGAAATATTTATGCAGATGAAGCGTTATTTTTAAGTGGTATTAGCCCCACAACTCCTTGCACCTCCTTAACTCGCCTACAACTCGAAGCGTTACGAAGCCATATTATTCAAGTCTTAGAGAAAAGTATTCAAGCCGGGGGGACAACCATTCGCAACTTTCTTAATGTTCAAGGGATAAATGGCAACTATGGGGGTGCTGCTTGGGTTTACAATCGGACTGGAGAGCCTTGTCGCATCTGTGAAACCCCCATTGAACGCTTAAAGCTGGCGGGACGGTCTGCTCATTTCTGTCCTCAATGTCAAGGGGAAGGGAATAGGGAATGGGGAATTACGAATTACGAATTACGAATGGGGAATAGGGAAATCAGGTAGAAAATCAAGCCAATAAACGCTTAAAATTTGAAAAAAGATTCTATTAGAGTTGAAGTTAACGAGCTATGGCGATTAAAAAAGGTGACTTTGTTCATGCCGTTCGGGAAAAGTTAGAAAACAGCTTAGAGGCAAAAGCCAGTGATACTCGGTTTTCTCCTTATCTTTTTGAAACCAAAGGGGAAATCATGGAACTGCGAGGAGACTATGCTTTAGTTAAATTTGGGCAAGTTCCTACCCCCAATATTTGGTTAAGACTTGACCAATTGGAAGCCGCCCAATAGTTAACTTATAGCGGTTCTCAGAATTGCGGTGGACTTCAGATACAAGCCCCCACTGTAGTGGTACTCCGCTCAGTGGCGGGTAGTTGACATTCTAGTATTTCAAATTGTGAGAATCTGATTATGCTATCTACTCCGTTTTTTCCTGCCTCTTGTCATTCCACACGGGTTTCAATTATTGGTGCTGGGAAAGTAGGCAGTACCCTTGCCCAACGGATTGTCGAACAAAATATTGCTAATGTTGTTTTATTAGATGTTTTAGAAGGAGTTCCCCAAGGAATTGCATTAGATTTAATGCAAGCGGGAGCCGTTGAACGTCATGACCGACACGTGACAGGTACGAATAATTATGAAGATACGGCGGGTTCAGATATTGTGGTGATTACGGCTGGAAAACCTCGCATTCCTGGGATGAGTCGAGATGATTTAATTAATATTAATGCCAAAATTGTAGCGGAGGCTGCGAAAAAGTCTATTCAATATTCCCCCGATGCGGTGTTAATTATTGTCACAAATCCTCTTGATATTATGACGTATATTGCGTGGAAAGTGACCCAGGTTGAACCTCATCGCGTTATGGGAATGGCAGGGGTTTTAGATTCTGCCCGCTTTGAAGCTTTTTTAGGAATAGAGTTAGGAATGTCTGTGTCAAATATTGATGCAACAGTATTAGGAAGTCATGGCGATTTAATGGTTCCTTTACCCCGTTACACAACGGTTAATGGGATTCCGATTACAGAGTTAATTGAGCAAAAAACAATTGATAAAATTGTTGAACGTACCCGTCAAGGAGGGGGAGAAATTGTTGAATTATTAAAAACGGGAGGAGCTTATTTTGCACCCGCATCTTCGGTGAGAATTATGGTTGAATCAATTTTACGTCAACAATCAAGACTATTACCCACTTGTTGTTATTTACAAGGACAATACGGTTTAAATGATATTTTCCTAGGGGTTCCAGCTTGGTTAGGATGTCGAGGAGTTGAACGAGTTTTAGAACTCGATTTAACAGAATCCGAACATCAAGCGTTAATGAAATGTGCCGAATCTGTTCGAGAAGGAATTAATCAAGCATTGGAAATATTGAACGTTGACCGCTAACAGTTGCCCATTTCCTGATAACTGATAACTGATAACTGATAACTGATTACTGATTACTGATTACTGTTTTTGGGTATAAGTTGCCATCGGTTCTTTAATCCAGCGAATATAAAAATGTCGGAAAGTGGATTTTAAGACACGAGGTAAACCAAAATCGATGGGAACTAAAGCGTCGGGTAATTTCCAGTCGGAAACTTGTAATTCTTTGGGAGTTAATAAGGGATAATTAATGTCTGTTAATTCAGAACATAATCCCAATCGTTGAGAAGCGGCAACAGTGGGAACCAAACTCGGATCAACCTGGATCAGATCAACAATTGTTCTATCGAGGGAAAAAACGTGATCAGAAGCGGCTAAAATCCCTAATTCACGAGGTTCGCCTCCACTAGGGCCATTACCTTCATGACCGATAATAGCATCTAAAATCGTTAAATTAGGGTTAATGGCTCTAGCGGTTTCTACTAACATTTCCCCAAACCGATTAACATCTTTTCCGGCTTCTAAATGCCACCAAGCTTTCATTTTTCCGGGGACACAACCAAAGAGGTTTTTAACTCCCATTGTTAGGGTAAGTTGAACGTGGGATTTTAGTTTGGGTAAATTAATCACCACATCCGCTTCCATCGCTTCTTTACTTAAGCGTAAATGATCAAACCCTTCACTAACAGTTTGATAACGTTTCCCCTGAAATTCTACAATCGGCAAATTTAACGATTCAATCAAGGGTAAATAACCATTCTTCAGGGCGACTCCCAAAGCACTCCCAAAGGCGGGACTATCCCCTAAAAAGGGTTTTCCTCCCGCCTCAATCACCAGTTTAGCAACGGCAGCCACCAATTCCGGTCGAGTAACGCATTCTTTTGTAGGACGACTTCCCGTTAATAAATTGGGTTTGAGAAGAACGCGATCGCCCGATTTTACAAAGGCTGTTATGTCGCCCCAGGGTTCCAGTAATGTTTTCAAGGACGTTTCTAGGGCTTGAAGGTGATAAGAATTAGCCCGAATTAAAGACACAGTTGGCATAAATCTGGAATCCTATAGGATGATTTAATCTATGAAGTAAGATGGCACAAGTTGAGTTATTCAGTAACTTTGAAACGACCGACTGCACCCCGATGCAGGGCGGTTACCCGTTGAGAATTCAGGAAAATTCCCTCTCCTTCTAGTTCCATAACTGGGGGTTTCAACTCGACTTTTTCCACTTTTGCCATATTAATCATGACCGTTTGATCAACCAGATGAAAGGTCAGCCAAGCTTGATTTAAGAGTTGGGAAAGTAGGGGGGCTAATTCCGCCGAGGGAATGGGAATGCTAAAGGTTTCGTCATGGCCGTTGTCATAATAAAAGGTGATTTGCGTTGCTGTGGTCGCATTGTATTCTGCAAAAGACCCTTTGGGCATAGGTCAACTTCTCCTAAATGGGGCAATTTCACCAAGGAATTGAACGTTCCCACCTTATCTTAGATCGATATAGAATAATATTAATCTTAGTTGTTCACTTTTTTGATTGCGAGAATGTCTAAATCTCCTCATCCTGGTAATATCTTTCTGGAGAATGTCCCTTGGCAGGATTTAGAAACGATTATTTTTAAACGGCAAAAAAATGGAGAGACTTTACTCACCTATGATAATGGGCGTTTGGAACTGATTACTCCCTCGCCTCTCCATCAAGAGTATCGTGAAATTTTAGAAGAATTTATTATTGCTTTATTGGATTTATACAATATTAATTATCGGGGTTTAGGGTTCGCCCTTTGGCAAAGACCCGATTTAAAAATTAGTTTAGAAGTGGATAGTTGTTTTTATATTCAAAATTTACCTAGGATTGAAAAACTATTGACGATTAGTTTACCTGAAAATCCTCCCCCGGATTTAGTTTTGGAAATTGATTTAACTTATAAATCTCTTTCCAGACGTTCTCTCTATGCCCGTTTAGGGATTCCTGAAGTTTGGCGCTGTGATGAAAATAAATTGAAAATTTATCAGTTAAACGAGGGAGAATATCAACAAATTTCTCACAGTTTCGTATTTCCTGAAATAGCCCTAGAAGGTTTACCGCAAATTATTAAAAATAATATCAAATCCGGGCGGGTTGCCGTGCGTCGGGAGTTTCAGAAATGGTTAATGACGGTTTAGGAAATCAGCAATGACATTACTATTATTAGGAGAATTTGAAAATCCTGAAGTTTGGATTTCTGCACTCCAAACTTATCAACCGCAGTTAAAGATTGAGGTTTATCCTGATGTTGAAAATTTAGCAGAGATTGATGCAATTTTAGCGTGGATGCACCCATTGGGAGTAATTGAAAAATTCCCTAATTTAAACGTTATTATCTCAACAGGTGCAGGTGTTGATCATATTTTACGAGATCCGAATTTACCCCCTGATATTCCAATTGTGCGGTTAGTCGATGAGTCTTTAACTTCGCAAATGTCGGAATATATTTTATTAGCGGTTTTGCAGTATCATCGTCAATTGATAGCTTATAAAACTCAACAAAGTCAAGGGGTATGGCAAGGATTATCTCCTAGAAATACAGCTAATTGTACCGTTGGAATTTTAGGGTTAGGAGTTTTGGGTTTAGATATTGCTCAAAAACTCAAGATGATGGGATTTTCGGTGAGAGGTTGGAGTCGAACCCCTAAAGTTTTAGACAATATTAATTGTTTTTTAGGTGAGGAAGAATTTAAGTTATTTTTAAGTGAATGTGAGATATTAGTGTGTTTGTTACCTTTAACCCCAAAAACCGAAGGAATTTTAAATCAAAATACCTTTTCAGCTTTACCTCAAGGCGCCTATTTAATTAATGTAGCACGGGGGAAACATTTAGTTGAAGAAGATTTATTAAATGCTTTAAAATCCGGTCAACTTTCCGGTGCTTGTTTGGATGTTTTTCAAATTGAACCCTTACCGAAAAATCATCCGTTTTGGGCCCATCCCCAAATTATTATAACTCCTCATATTGCGGCTAAAACTATTCCGGCTTGTGTAGCACCTCAAATTATTGAGGCGATTAACAAAAGTCAAGGGGGATTATTATTAAAGAATACCGTTGATGTATCCAGAGGATATTAATTGACTAGATACAATGATTTTAAACAATTCCGGCTTGTTGAAAAACTTGCAGAGGCGTGAGTTGCAATCCTTCTAATAAATTATCTGTTAAAATTGCCTCATCTCGTTTTGTTTGAGGTGGTGCATCGGGATAAAAAATAGTAATGGTTTTAGCTTTCGGGTCAATAACCCAAACCCTCAATACTCCAGCATTGAGATAATCAATCGCTTTTTCACTCATTTGGCCAAAGGTTTGATCCGGTGATATAATTTCTATTACTAATTCAGGGGGAACAGGACAAGCCTCATCAATAAATCGGTCTAAAGGTAGACGACTATAGGAAATATAAAGTAAATCAGGAATTGGAACCCAATCTCGATTATTTTTTTTGAGAATAACCGCCCATTCTATGCCAATTTCTCCTTGATTTTGACACCATTGAGTTAAGAGGGTACATAAAGTTCCTCTAATTCGAGAATGAAAACGTTTGGGTGGTATTTTGGGAATTGCTTCTCCATTAATCAATTCATAATTTAAGTCGGTTTCAGGAAGGGTGAGAAATTCATCGAGAGTAAGTTGAGTTTTGATTGTTACCATCAGTTGATTGCTCAAATGGGTTTATGGTTTAATAATATCGTTTGTAAGCTCTTAGAGATTTGGGAGTCCAAGCAATTTTTCTCAAGTCTCTAACTCCCGAAGAAAATCATCTACAGAACCCACTGTAATCAAGCCTTCTGCCACTTCCTGTCGAACTTCTTGAATTTCTTGGAGTAGTTGTTCTCGACGGTTTCTCTGTAGGCGCTTAACTAAGATTTCAACGATGAAGTTTTGTTCCTCAATTGAGAGTGCTTCTACTTTATCTAATGCTTGTTGAAGCCTTGAGGTTTGTAATCCTTCGGACATAACTAATCATATAAAAATTGCTAGTTTAATTATAACATTTTGAGGAAGATATAGCAAGTCTAAATGGATTGTACACTCATAATAATCAAGATTATTTTCCTAAAAAATACCACATAAACTCCCATAAAAATGCCAATTTCCTTGTTCCAATGCTCTGCATTACAATGCTAACTTTGAGGCTCTACCTCAAATTAACAGGTTGCCACACTCTAATTTTACGGTCTTTTCCCCCGCTAATTAGCTTTTGACCATCAGGGGTAAATACAACTGCGGTAACAGCATCAGTATGGGCTTCTAGTAAATATTTTTCTTTGGATTGTTGATCTTTTACATCCCAAAGTCCAATTTTATGATCATTAGAACCACTCGCTAATAAACAACTATCAGGACTAAATGCTAATGTATTAATCGCTTCAGAATGCTGCCAATTGACTGAATACTCTTCCCAATTTTTAGTATCCCAAAGTTTAATTTTTCCCTGATCAGTCCCACTCGCTAACATTTTACCATCAGGACTAAAGGCTAATGCGTTAATCGCTTGTTGTGGAATCCGTCGCGTCATAATTTCTTTTTTGCTCAGGGTTCTTAAATTCCAGAATATTATATAACCATCAACATCGCCACTGGCTAAAATAAAGTTATGATTATCAACCGCTAAAGCAGAAATTTGCTTGGAATGACTCGAAAATTCTACGATTTCTAAATTTTCTTCTTGAGTATCCCAAAGCTTGATGTTACCATTAATAGTGCTGCTAATTGCAAATTTACCATCAGGGGTTAACGCCACTGCTTTAACTCGAATTGAAGCTTTTTCTGTTCTCCCAAAACGATTGAAAAATGAGTCTTTTAAATCAAAGATTCCTCCATACTCTGCTAAAGTTTTAGGTTTTTTTTCTTCTGGACTTTTTTCTTCTAGGTTTTTAATATCCCAGAGTTGAATCAGATTTACTTCTAACCCTCCAACCATAGCACTAACAATAAATTCTTCTGTTGGACTCAGAGCGATGGGTGTAGGAAATTTAAAGCCAGGTGTCATTTTTGAACCCGAAAATCGCTTAATTTTCCCTTTATTTAACAAATCATAAACAATAATTTCTTGATCACAACCTACTGCTATACGATTTCCATCCGAAAAGCTAACAATAGAACAAATTTCACTATCACACTCTAGCATTTGTTCTACTTGCCATTTTTTGCTAACCGTTGATTTTTGGCGAGTTCCCTGAGATGAAGGTTCAGATTGTTCAATATAACGATTAAGCGTAATATATTGCAAGCTCCCTTCCTTTTGTTCAAGGTTAGTTAACTTAAAAACTTCAGAAGGTTTAGCAGGAACGGGATTAATAATTTCCCAAAATTTACGATAACATTCCATCAGAGGTTCATGAATCTCCTCTAACGTTGTTTGACTTAACCTAAAATTAGGTTGAAATTCTTTAATAACAATCCCTTCAATTAAACGAATTTTTCGACCAAAACCATCGGTTAAAACCCCAGTTTTAGGCAAACCTGTATTATCACCTGTTGCTAAAATAACTCGGAAAATCAAGGTTAATTTTCCAACGGAAGGATGATCAATTTCTTGATAATAAGCAGTTTCAGGCTTTGAAACCTCTCCTATTGCCACTTTTGCCAAAATAATAGAAACATCCGCATTACAGATAAAATCAGGAGCAACAATTGTTCTGTAATCCAGGTATTGATTACGACTGACTAAAAATGACCAAGCTGGTGTATAATTCATGGTAATTCAATTTTAGATTCAGGGAAATTTTTATAAAGTTCAGTTTGCAGAAGTAAAAAACAATCTAAGGCATAAGTTAAAGCGGTTTGTTCATCTGTAACTTGTGCCAATGTTTGTTCACGTTCTTGACGTAGTTCTTCAGATCTTCTTTGAGCGAGTTCTTGTTTTTGGTTGGCAGATGATTGAGCTAATTTTGCTGCCAAATTAATCATTTTCTGCAAAGACTCTGTAGGAAAAAAATTATATTTTTTAGGTAAAAAGGTTTCAACAACATCTGGTACAAGTCCGGCAACAAATTTTAGACCTTCACCAACAATTTGACCAACTTGTTCAAAAAAATTGGGGTTATAATTTACGTTTATATCAATTTCTTCCATCTCCTTTTTTTGTCGTTCTAGCCTATAATATTCAGCTTGAATTAAATCAGGTAAAACACAAGCTAAAGGTAATTCAACTTGAAACGGTTTAGGTAAAACGCCTGGCGTTTTTAACATACTTCCGTCAGGTTGCAGTGTGGCAAAACCTTTACCCACAGCACTAACCGGAATTAAATGAATGGGAACTTCTGCTTTTTGACAAGTCTGTACTAAGTTTTTAAACTCATCGATACTTAATAAAAGATCTAAAACTTCCTGAAGCGAATATTTATCCTCAACAATATCCCATTTACTAATAACAAACTGAATCGGTTTTCCAAATTTTTGCATAAGACTCAGCATTTTAGGGAGTTCATTAATTGCCCAAATATTACCCAATGTTCCATGCTGCATTAACGAAATAATACGCTGACCATCTAACAATCCCAGCATGATATCTGCATTTTGTAGCCTGTCGTAAAATTCCTGGTTTTCTTTTTCCGTATAATCTGTTATTCTACCTCCTGCATAATCAATGTAAGTAAATCTGCAAGCTGAATAAATGGGTAAATTTTTTGTTTGGACTCGACAAGTAAAAGTCCATTCAGGTATTTCATTCGGGAAAGTTGGTTTTGGCCAGTCTTCACCAAAGACAATTTCTGAGTAAAGATCATGTAAGCGATTTCCCGTTTCTCCATTATCTACTTCCAGAAAAAAACCCGCATCTCCCTGTGTTGATAACTTTTTATATAAACTAGCCAGGAAAACGGTTTTTCCTGAAGCAGTAGGCCCTAACATAATAATTGAATAAGTATTCATGCGACTCCGTGAAGTAAATCCTCAAGGTTGCTGTTGCGTCCCTTGATTTAGCATTTGTCGGATATAATACCATAAAATCCAGCTAAAAAAATCATCATCTGATTATTCTAAATTACAGAATTTAACGATAATAGTTGCTAATTTTTGGGCTGCTCCGGGTTTCCCTCTCACTTGTCGTAAACGCTGGCCCATGGCTTCTAATTGTTCAGGATGGTCTAAATAATTTAAGACTAAATTAGCGATATCTTCGGGTTGGAGTTCTCCGACTAATTCGGGTACAATTTCCTGTTTTGCCCAAATATTCGGCCATGCAAATAGTTTACCTTGTTTTAACACGAATTGATTAATAACTTTAGCAAAAATAGATCCTAAACCGGGTAAATTCGCTAATATTCCGGGTATCCCATCCCAAGAACGCATTGCATCTAATTGTTGAGTGGGTAATAATACAATCATGGGAACAGCTAATGCTCCTAATTCGGCGGTATTGGCTCCCACTGTGGTTAAACAAATTTGACAGTTTGAGAGTAAATCATAAGCCGGAAAGGATGTATAAAGTTCTATTTTGATGCCGTTTTGAGTTTCTAAATAAGCTGGATCTCCTAAATGAAGTTGTGCTGAAATTCCGCCAAATTTTGCTATAATGGGGTTATATTCAGGATCGGCAAAACGAGCTAAGGTTTGTAAATCTAAGGTAGGTGCAACAGGAATAATAAATCGAGTTTTAGGTCGTTTTTGGTGTAAATATTCAACAATGGCTAAGGTTAAGGGGATACCTTGAGTCAATTTTGCTGCTTTAGAACCGGGTAATAATCCAATCATTATATCCGAAGAAATAGGAGAGGAAGAAGCCGATAAAGCTACATCCGCCATTAAATCTCCGATGACTTCTAATTTACTTTTATAGGGTTGGGGAATAGTCTCTAAAATTTCAGATTTCATCACCCCAAAACGATTAATATAACGCCACCAACGCGCTTCCCATTCGGCATAAATAACGCTACGATAGCCTAAGCGTTTACTAATAACTACGGTAAAAAATTGATCTCCTCCTAAAAATAAAACCACACCTTTTTGATACCAGTCCCAATTTTCTGCGGTTTTTTGAAATAACAAAAATTGCCAAAAATATTCTGCGCCTTGAACTCGATCAATTTCTGGGTAAGAACGAGCAATATTAACTTCTTTTCCGGTTGCATTCGGACAGGGAGATAATATTAAAGAAATTCTGGCTTTAAACAGTTGATATTGTAGCTGTTCTCGTAAGGCTTGAACAACAGGACGTACCCAAGTTGTAATTTCACCAGGGCCATTAGAAAGGATTAAAATATCAATATTATTTTCCATATTTACGAATTACGAATTACGAATTACGAATTGGGAATTGGGAATAGAAAGAAAAGGCTTCACTATTATAAATCAAATATTTTGTAATTGATTCAAATTAATGATATCAACAACAGGAAAACGACGGTTTAATATTATATCATTATGTCTTTTAAGCAAGATAATTTGAGCTAAAAGTACCCAAAATAGTTGTGATAGATTACGAGATTTAACATGATTTTTAAGATCTGAAAGCTTGGCTTTGGCAATGATTTTATTTTCTATTTTATAAACCCAATTCATTCCTCGTTTAGAAATTTGAAAACAATAACCAGGGAGATAACTGCCTCGATTTGCCCAAAACGCATAACGTTCTCCTAATGTAAAATAGTGAAAAATGTTATTAATTCCAGTCGTTTTTGCTAATTCCGGTGAAATTCCTAATGAATTATAAGTCACCGTTGAGCGAATATAATCAGAATATTTAATCACAATTTGTTGAGCCACTTTTCCTCCTAAACTTTCTCCAATCATATCGGGTTTTTGTCCTTGTTGGGTATGGTGTTTTAACCAAGCGATCGCGCCTTTTTTCTCTGCGGATTTTAATTGTGCTTCCCAACTGGCAATAAACACATCGGGTGTATCTTCTATAACTCGATAAAACGGATACCATGACCCATAGCCACGAATCACTAAAACCGGAGGCTGATTAGCTTTTAAGGGAAGACGACCCTCAGCATAAAATCCGGTTTTTTTATCTTCAAACACTTGATCAATAATATAGTCTCCTAAAACCTTTTGTCCGATTTTATGGTTAATATAAATAGAAGGAGCATCGGGTTCAAATAATCCTTTAACTTGGGGTTTAGCAAATTGTTCATAGAGACGATCCAAACTATGCCGCCCCGTTTCTGAATCAATAAAACCCTCTTTAAGAATAGCAGAAGGGTTTGAATCTGGATTTTTAGAGAAAAAATTAAACCAATTTTTGAGAAGGAATTTCACCGCACGTTAAACCCATATTGACGTTGATTTTTAATAAAAGGGCAATTAAATTAAGAAATTAATTCCTTAATTTTGGCTGGAGTTAATTCTTCTAATTGATTTAATACAATGGTTGCTCCCGCCTTTTCTAAGTTTTGCTGATACCCTTGACGACGTTCTAAATCAGCTTGTTGAATATGGGGCGGAAGCACCCCCACACCGACCCAAATACGGTCAGGTTGCAGTTGTTTGGCTTTAGTTACAGTATACAAATCTGCTACGGTATCCCCAACATAAAGAACCGGGGTTTGTTCATTTTCTTCAGGTTCTAATTCTGCAATGACTTCAAATAATCCTGTGGGGTCAGGTTTCCCCGGAACATCTTCCATCGCCCTTAAAACCAGGGAACTTAAATTGAGTTTACCCTGCAAAACATAGAGGGCTTCATCTCGCATCGCCCCACTAAAGAAACCCCAAAGCATCTGATTTTCAGTTAAATTTTGAAAATAATTCGGGGTACAAAGTAAGGGCTCTGAACAAATATAACCTGTCCATTGTTCGGGGTCTAGTCCTCGATAACGGGACTGGAAAAAATCAATTAGTTGTTGATAATTGAGGGAAATGTCAGTTCTGGTTTTTCCTTGGGCTTCAAAATAACGATAAACTAATTCTTGAGAGGCTTCCCAATCATTATTCCAAATTCCCTCAGATTTGAGAGCATCAATATCGGTGGGGCTGGGACGATAGGCGCCGTTTGTAAACTGTTCGACGGTATCAGCAATAGCCCGTCGATAGGAACCTCCCACATCCCGAATGACTCCATCAATATCAAAAACGACAATAGCGGTTTTCATCATTGACTCCGTTGAGCTTATATCATGCTCAAGGCTACACCTGAACCGGACACTCCGGCAAATCTCAATCAAAGTATTGGCGGATTTGGAAAAAGATCAGGTATTATAGAGGATTGTAATATTTTTAATTAAGCCTGGGATAGACCTGGAGGTGTAATTGTCAAGGTTCGTACTAAAAGTTCTCTGGCTGGATGAGAATGTTGCGCTGGCGGTGGATCAAGTGGTGGGTAAAGGCACAAGTCCTTTAACGTCTTACTTTTTCTGGCCTCGCAACGATGCTTGGGAACAACTGAAAACAGAAATGGAATCCAAACGTTGGATTTCTGAAGGTGATCAAGTTGAGTTGCTCAATAAAGCAACCGAAGTGATCAATTATTGGCAAGAAGAGGGCAGAAATCGCCCCATGAGCGAAGCCCAAGGCAAATTTCCTGAAGTTATCTTCACCGGGAGTAGCTGATCTCCTTCTCGTTGATTTAATTTTTGATTGTGTGAAGTCTCCAACGCCATAGCGACTGCTGGGCGTTGGTTTTGCATGGATAAAATTTACTGGGTTCCTTTGAGTTGCAGCTAACATAGGAATAAGCACAAAAGCTTAGTCTTGTTTTTCCGCATAACCCAACGGAAAATAACAGGGACTGAACCATAGGAGATTTGGCGAAGAGGAAAACCTATGACGAGCACATCTCGAATTCCATACACCACAGAACAAAGTCTGGCGTGGATGCGGGGACTGTTAACCCTGGCTTGGGCGGATGGAAGTTTTGGCGAGGAAGAACATGAGTTAATTGATGCGTTAACCCATGATGAATTAGTCGCTGTCACGAATGTTGACAGTTTAGATCCCATTTCTCCAGAGGAATTAGGGGCTATTTTAGGAACCCATCCTAAACTGGCTGAAAACTTCCTGAGAACGGCGGTAATGGTGGCTTTAGCTGATGGGATTTATTCAATTTGTGAGGATGATTTACTCCATCAATTTTGTCAAGCGTTAAACCTGAAAATAGAAGCGTTAGATACCTTACGCAAAACCTTACAAGATTTATCCCAAATTCAATCGGGGGAGTTAGGGGAAATTTGCATTAGTCAAAATAGCCATGATGATCATCATTTGGATGTTCTCTCCCCGGTTAAACATTGGTTAGACGACTTAGAAATTCATGATTCTAAAGTTGCTCATGCGGTGTGTAAATTAATTCCGCCTCAGTGTCCTTTTGAACGAGATCTCACCATATTTGGGCGCAAGATTATTCATATTCCCCCGATGTGCAAATTGAATCCTTTATATGAACAATTTATCGGGTTACGTTTCCGGGCGTTGTGTTATTTAGCAGATGAATGTCAGGAAGATATCTCTAAATATTGTTAGAAAATAACCCAGTAGAGACGTGCCATGGCGCGTCTCTACATCTGTTCCCTAACCTAACCAAATACTTCATCTTCTATCCCTAACCACCATTCTCCCAAATTCATTAACTCTTCATGCAGTTGAGCTAACTCTTGAATATACTCTTCATGGGAAATTTCAGATCGACGTTCTTGAAGCTTTTTTAAACGTAATTGAACTAATAACCAAGGTTTAGAAATACTATCCGTGCTTTCAATATATCGGGCTAATTCTTGACTATTCATAACTCGGATTTTAATTTATTAATAAAGAATTAAAAACCGGGAATCGGGAAGAAATTATCCCTTCCCCACTCCCAGCTTTTATATTAGGCAGAAGCTAAATTACTGGCAACAAATTCCCAATTCACCAGTTGGCTTAGGAAGTTATCAATATAACCCGGTCTAGCGTTTTGGAAGTCCAGATAATAGGCGTGTTCCCAAACATCTAAGGTTAATAACGGAGTCGCCCCATCCACCATTGGGTTAGCCGCATTAGCCGTTTTGGTGACTTTGAGTTTGCCATTTTCCAGCACTAACCAAGCCCAACCACTTCCAAATTGAGTCGCCGCAGCGTTTTTGAATTCGGCTACAAATTTGTCAAAGCCGCCAAAATCTTGATTAATTTTGTTGGCTAAATCTCCTGTGGGTTCACCACCCCCACCGGGTTTCATACAATTCCAGAAGAAAGAATGATTCCACACCTGGGCGGCGTTGTTGAAGATTCCGACTTTGGCGGGGTCATTGGCCGTGGCTTTGATAATGTCTTCTAAGGATTTATCCGCCAGGTCAGTGTCTTTGATCAGATTGTTTAGATTCGTAACATAAGCCGCGTGGTGCTTACCATGATGGTAGGAAAAGGTCTGCGCCGACATTTTGCTTCCTTCTAAAGCATCGGGGGCATAGGGTAAAGGCGGAAGTTCAAAAGCCATTGTGTTCTATCCTCTCTAAGTAGGTAAAGGTTACTCTAAACAAATCTTTACATCGTTTTGATTTTATATCAAAAATTACATAATTTTGCCCTTTTGTCGTTGATTTTCTGAGACAATGGGGATTATCTGCCCTTAGAGGGAGTCTGTACACAAAAAGGGTTAAGCGTCAACGGTCAACTTTGACCGAATATGATTAAGATTTGTTAAATTAGTTTAATAAAACTAATTTTATCCATATCTTCCCCAGAATTACCATGATTGAAGAGATGAGTAATAGCGACCAACCGCCATTGACAATGGATGTCCACCAGTTACGGGAAGAGCAAGAATTAATTTTAAACCAGATTGATAATGCGATCGCTTTATTTAATTCTTCTCATCATTTAGTATTATTTAATCAAAAATTAGCTGAAATTTGGGGATTATCTCTCAATTTTTTAACTCAACATCCTCCCTTAGAAACGATTTGTTCAGAAGTGGTTGCTCAGGGCTATTGGAGTGAACAACAATGTCAGCAACTCAAAGCTTGTTTGCAGCAAACAGAACTTCCGAATTTATCCTTTTGTATTCAGCAAAGTAACGGTATTTATTTAGAAGTTGAAAGTACCTTAACCCCCCAGGGCAGTCGGTTATTTACGTTCCGAGATGTGACTTATTATCGCAATTCTCAAACCCACTTAAATACAGAAGTTCAGCGATTAAAATTTTTATTAGGGTTAAATGAACGCTTACAAGATTCTGATAATTTACAAGAAGTAGCTCAATTTGCCTTGAATTATTTAGTTTCCGTTATCAATGCGGCTTTTGGCGATGTAAAAGTCATTTATGGAGAGGGAAGAAATCGCCAAGCCGAAACGATTCTGAATCAAATTTCGGGTCAATTTATTGCCACCTATGGAGAACCTGCCATTGCTTTAATGCAGGAAATATTAAAGCATGGAATTCCATTTGGTCAAGGTTTATTATGGGAGGTGGTGGCAACGGGTCAACCGATTTTTGTGCAAAATTATGCTCAACATCCTAAATCTGTTCCTGCTTTTCGCTCTCCCGGAATCGGTCAGTTAGGAATTTTCCCCATCCCAGCGACCAATGGAAAAATTATTGGGGTTTTAACCTTAGAATCACGGGACTTAAGCCGATTTCAACAATATCCTCAACGGGATATGTTAGACGCCGCCTGTCGGACGCTGGGTGCGGCGATTGAACGGACACAAGCACAAACTCGCCTGCGTCAAATTAACGAAGATTTAGAACGCGCTTCTCAACTGAAATCAGAGTTTTTAGCGTCCATGTCCCATGAACTGCGAACTCCCCTCAATAGTATTTTAGGATTTTCCGACTTACTTAAACGCCAGATTGGAGGGACTTTAAATGAACGGCAACTGCATCACATTCAACTGATTGAAAAAAGTGGTCAACATCTCTTACAACTGATTAACGATATTCTGGATTTATCCAAAATTGAAGCCGGAAAAACCGAACTTGATTTACAAATTGTCGATGTTCATCGCCTGTGCACTGAAGGCTTAAAAATGATGCAGCCTCGTGCTGAAAAAAAACGGTTGGCGATGTCTTTAGAATTAGATTATCGATTAAATCAAGCCTTTTTAGATGAACGACGGGTACGACAAATTATTATTAATTTATTGTCTAATGCGGTGAAATTTACTCCAGAGGGAGGAAGTATTAAACTGAGTGGATTTTTAGCTTATGGCAGCCAAATTGATCAAGATTATCGACCAGATTGTTCCCCGGTAAATTCCAGTACACCTTATCTTTGTTTAGAGGTAAAAGACTCAGGGATTGGGATTCCCGAAGAGCGTTGGCATCTTTTATTCCGTCCCTTTCAACAAGTGGATTCTTCTTTAACCCGTCGCCATGAAGGAACCGGGTTAGGATTAGCATTAGTTAAACGACTGGCGGAGTTACATGGCGGCACCGTTTCCTTTCGTTCAACGGTGAATCGAGGCAGCTTATTTCGGGTGTGGTTGCCTTTAACCGAAATGCGTGAAGAATTAAGTCTGAATCGACGACCTCAAGCTTTATCTAAAGCTCAAAAATCTGATGTTTCTGATAGTTCTAACCTGAATTATCCCAATATTCCTCGAATTTTAGTCGTGGAAGATCAACCCTTTAATCAATTATTAGTTTCGGAAATTTTAGAGTTAGAGGGATATCGAGTTGAATTAATTAGTGATGGTCAAACTATGTTAGAAGCCATTCATTCTCCCCTAGTAACTGAAAAATCCTTACCCGATTTAATTTTAATGGATGTGCAGTTACCAGAGATAGATGGGATAGAACTGATGCGTCAACTTCAAAACCATTCTCTGTGGCAATCTGTTCCGATTATTGCACTGACAGCAATGGCAATGGCAGGCGACCGAGAACGCTGTCTAGCCGCCGGTGCATCTGCCTATTTAAGTAAACCTTTAGATTTAGACTTAATGCTGTCTCTGGTGAAATCTTTTCTGGGGTCTTCATCGAAGAAGAAGTATTAAGATATTTCCCAACCGTTTGACAACACCAACGATACGATTACTTCTTTATAACACTTCTTTTAAATTATGAGTTGCATCACTGAGTTTTGCACTTCCGTTTTTAATTTGGTTGACACCGAGAGCCGTTTCATTGGCACCTCGCGTGAGATTATTCATCGCTTGATTAACCTGTTGAATGGCGACGGCTTGCTGTTTAGACGTTAAGGCAATTTGTTGACTACTTTCGACGATTTGTTCCATTGATTTTGACACATCGGAAAAGACTTGAGCCGTTTGGTGAGCCACATGAACCCCAGATTCAACATTTTTTGTTCCTTCTTCAGTCACCACAACTGTTGTTTGAATCATCCGTTGAATATCATTGACTAAGGTATTAATTTTTTGGCTGGATTTTTGACTCGCATCGGAGAGTTTTCTAATTTCAGACGCCACCACAGCAAATCCCTTTCCATGTTCTCCAGCGCGTACCGCTTCAACGGCGGCGTTTAACGCTAACATATTGGTTTGATTTGATAAATCACTAACCACATCAGAAACACTACCAATTTGATGGGTTTGTTCACTTAACTGCACAATTTTTTCAGCAATAGATTCTACTTTGATTTTCAAATTTTCCATTTCTTGTAACGCTTTTTGAATGGCTGTTGTTCCCTGTTCTACCCGAATTAAGGCTTGTTGAGCACCAAAAACAGCCCCTTCTGCTTGTTGAGCAGACTGTTGAGAGGAAGCACTTAATTCATCCATTGTAACGGTTGTTTCTTGAACGGAAGATAATTGTTGATTGGTAATCCGTTCTTGTTCATTAATCGTGGAAACAATCTGACTGGAGAAGGAAGTCACAACCCCGACAACTTCCAAAATAGAATTGACTAATTTCTTTAAAAGAATGATTCCTAAAAATACAAAAAATCCCCCAATCACAAGAGTAACAATCACAGCTATCTGAATAAACTGATTGATAGGTTTTAAAACAACAGATTTGGGAGTTTCATAAACTAAAACAAAAGGATTTTTGCGATTAACTGAATCTGGAAAGATGGTATTATAAGTCATAATTGAGTCGGAAATATCTGTAATCAAGCCATTGCCTCCCGATAGCACTTGCTGAACAACAGCTTGTGAAAAATCAGTTTTAAAATTATGATTTTTATTGAATTCAAACCCCCACTGTTTCTCGGAAAGGGGGTGGCGTAAGTAATATCCCTCTTGATTGATTACAAAAAATTGTTGTTGCAATTCTGAACTTAAATTATCATTATCAGCGAGATCAAACAACCGTTCAATTAAAATATTGGCAACTAAAATTCCTCGTTTCTCACCGGATTGATTATAAATGGGAACTCCATAGCGAATAATGGGTTTATGAGGAATTTCAATTTGATCATTATCTCGACTTAAGTTAATAGGAGAAACATAAACTTGCCCCGGTTTTAAGCTTAAAGTTTGTCGAAAGTAGTCCGATGAAGATTTGTTTTTTAACTCTTTTCGGGGAACAACTGTAACTTGACCATTAGCAACTTTGACTCTCAACAGTTCATTTCCGTCTTCATCTAAATATCTCAATTGATCATAATAAGGTCGATTGCTCAGGAAAGACTTAAAAATAATTGTTAATCGCTCTATCCAATTGGCATAGGTGGATTTATCTTCAGGATCAATGCCTTTGTTCTCCCTAGCACGAACAATTCCTTGAATAGGTGGGGTTTCACTTAAATATAAAATATCAGATTTAAAATTTCCCATAAAAAGATTGAGGGTTTCCCCACTATTTTGTTCCTCATTTTTCATGGAGCGAACAACGGAATCTATTAAATAGTCACGGGAGTTCATAATATTAAATGAACTGACCGCAAGTACGGGAAAAAGAATACTGGCGATCAATAAATATAAAAACTTGTTTTGGGATTTTCCCGGCCATCGAAAGTTAAACATACGTTTTTTGGAACTGGATATTTTTGAAACCCTTTATAAGAGTATTATATCATACTTTTCACTAACCTCTAAAAGTTTAAAATTTATTTACATCTGTTCTTATAACTCCCTTTTTTGTTAAACAACAAATGTAATAAAACCCATCAAAAGGGAACACCTTAACTGGGAACAGGGGTAATACTTCTAGCTGTTTCATATCACTTTTAAATTATTACAACCTATTTGGGATTGCTATACTTAGACTAAAACTGTAAATTAAAGTAACGTTTGATACCCAAGCTGTCACTTTTCAGGGATAATCTAAACTAAGGTATTTTTTATCTAAATTAGAGTTGTACACATGAATACTCCACTCTCGCCTCAGTGCCAAAATCTACAACATCAGGTTGAAGGCTTAGTCAAACTTCTGCATCAAGAACCGTCCCTGCGACAACAGGATATTACGGCGGTGCGTGCATCTTTGAATAAAGTGATTTCCCCCAAGTTTGAAATTGTGTTTGCGGGGGCGTTTAGTGCGGGAAAATCGATGTTAATTAATGCCCTTTTAGAACGGGAATTATTATATAGTGCAGAGGGACACGCCACCGGAACCGAATGTTATATTGACTATGCGGAACCGGATCAAGAACGGGTGGTTTTAACCTTTTTAAGTGAAGCCGAAATTCGCGAACAAGTCGCGGCTTTATGTCAACTTTTAGGACTGTCTTCTAATATTAATATTAATCGCAATGATGTGATTGATTTATTAGTAGAAGGATGTGACAAAATTATTCAGCAAGAAGGAGGCGTGAATAAATCGGAACGAGCCAAAAAAGCCAAGGCTTTAGATTTATTAATTAAAGGGTTTGTGGAAAACCGCGATCGCATTCACACCCTGAATAATGCGACTTATTCAATGGAACAGTTTAACTTTTCTAACCTCAAAGAAGCGGCGGGTTATGCGCGTCGGGGGAGTAATAGTGCAGTCTTAAAACGGATTGAATACTATTGCTATCATCCCCTATTACAAGATGGAAATGTCATTATTGACACCCCTGGAATTGATGCGCCTGTAGAGAAAGACGCTCAATTAACTTATCAGAAAATTGAGAATCCCGATACCTCGGCGGTGGTCTGTGTTTTAAAACCAGCATCAGCCGGAGAAATGACAATAGAAGAGACAGAACTCTTAGAACGAATTCGTCAAAATCCCAGTATCCGCGATCGCGTTTTTTATGTGTTTAATCGCATTGACGAAACCTGGTATAACGCCCAACTCCGTCAACGGTTAGATAACTTAATTTATTCGGATTTTCAGGATACCACCAGAGTCTATAAAACCAGTGGCTTATTAGGGTTTTATGGAAGTCAAATTAAATCAACAACCGGACGCGATCGCTTTGGATTAGATAGTATTTTTGCTGAAAGTATAAAAGGATTTGGGGGAGAAGAAGAAACCCCTCAATTTGTCTATGCTTTTAATAACTATTGTGGTAGTTCTCGTAAACTTCCGCTCCAATTTCGAGTCACCATTAATGGCTATGAATCTCCCAACCAAAACTATGTGAGAATTTTAGCAGATTGGGGACAACCCCTGATTGATCAGTTAATTAAAGATAGCGGAATTGAAGATTTTCGTACCGCCATTACTTACTATTTAACCCAAGAAAAACGTCCCCAACTGTTTAAAAATCTAGCCGATGATTTAGAAGATATTTGTATTCCCCTGCGGAAGTATTACGAATCAATTCAACGGGAATTAGACAGTCAACCCCGTGAAATTGAATCGATGAAAGCCCAGGAATTACAACTGCTGAATCAACAATTGCAAGAAGCCGGACAGGAATTTCGAGATCATATCGCCGAAGAAGTGAATCGCATTATTACCAGTAAATGTGATGGGTTTGAGCAGGATTTTAATCAATTACAATCTCGGATGGTGAGGCGTTTAGATGAATTATTAGATAGTTTTTCTGTCAAAGAAGCTTATAGTCGTGCGACCTTCAGCCATCCTCGGAATGCAACTGCGCCGTTATTAGCGGTTTTAGTCGAAGCATTATATTTTTTAGCAAACCAATTAGAGGATATTTTAGTGGAGGCGGTTCAATCTGTAAATGCGGGGTTTTTCCGTCGTTTAGTTGAACGAGTTCGTAAGACCGAATATTATCGCAAACTCAATCGTTTATTAGGAAATGATGGCGGAATAGAACTGCGGTTAAAACGGTTAGAAGAAGAGGTTAATCAAGCGTTAGTTGCGATGGCTAAAACGGAATGCGATCGCTATGTACGAGAAAGTCCTAACTTCTATGATGAACGAACATTTTCAATTTATCAATTTCGCCAAACTTTATTACAAACCTCATCCAGTTATGATATTAAAGCAATGCTTGATGCAGAACCCGCTATTCGTCAATTGTTGAAGTTAGATTTAGAACCTAAAGTTGCAGAAACTATCAATCAAACCTTCCGCCAAACCGTTAACCAAACCCTAAAAACCCAGTTATTACCGATGACGGAAATTCAAGGGGAAGAAATTATGCAGCAATACAGTCAAGCGCGAGCTTATTTAGAGAATACCTTGGAACAGGAAGCGGAGGAGAAAATCAAAACGAATGCTCGATTTCAGTCGGAAGTAAACCAAAAAATTGAGGAATATAATCAATTTGTTTCGGCGATTAATAGTTGTTTACAGTCGATGCAACTGTTTGAACATTTATTACCAACTATCTCTAATTCTAGTGTCAGTGATGAGCGTTTCGATTTTTAGTGATTAGACCCGTTACCTCTCTAAAAACCCGGTTTCTTCGAGAAACCGGGTTTTTGGGAAGACTGAATTTTAATGTATACTGTCATCAGTAATTCTAGGCTATACAACAATATATTTAGATTGACAAAATATTATCATAGTTATATAATAAATTTGTCAATATTTGATCAGGTTACTAATCACTATGAGCGATGTTGTTGATGTAAAAAACTGTGAAGATTATGAAGTTCTGTTGTTTGGGAATTATACTTGTCTTGTGAAAAGACTAAAACAAGATGTTGAGTATTCTTTGAAAGAACGTGCACAAGCTATTATAGAATCACTTGCCAATAAACAATGTAATAAATCATTTCATGTGATTATAGATAGGTTTAATCATGATAAACAATGGTTTGAAGAAGGAAAAGAGTGCCAACTTTTAAAGTTAGGCGCGAAGGAATGGCAACCCGGAAGACTTAAAATGAAAGTTACTCTCGAATTCTGTCCAGAAGAACCGGAAGAAGAGGAAGATGATGAGGAAGAAGAAATAGACGAAAGGAATAAAGTAGCAAAATCCTTAGATGAGATTCGTCAAAAATTAAACCAAGAAAATAATAGTTAAATAGAAATAGGGTTTCTTCATGAGATATCTTAGTTTTACCCTCTATATAGCAAGTCTAAATCAGTTGTAGAAATGACTTAAAATCTAATTAATTCATCGTAGGGGCGAGGCGCGCCTCGCCCCTAAACTGGGATTTGTGTCCCTTTTTTAGGATTAATAATCTTGATCATTATGAGTGTACAATTCATTTACAATTGCTATACAAACTTAACTTACGGGTTTCCAGGTTCCATGAAATCCATTCGGAACAACACTGGGTAATCCTAACCGACAAACAGGTTCAGCATCTAAATGTTCTGCATCAAAAACCCAAACTTCACTAGAATTTTGATTACCATCATAAACAACCGTTAATACCCATCCTTGTTGGGGGTTATCCTTATTGTGAACAAAAAGAGGTTCCATCGGATAACGATTTTCGCCTAAATTTGCTGCTTGTAACCTTTGGGTTTGAGGGTTAAATCGTGCAATAGAACCAAACATTTCCACCGCAGAATTAACTCCAGGTTGATGAATCGATAAATAGGTATAGTGCGCTTTTTTGCCAACCTCTTGCGGGGAAACGGTGGGAAATTCACAATGGCGGTCTAAGAGTTCTTCTAATTGTAGGAGCTTACCCGTTTGGGGTTGTAAAACCATCCGCCATAACGTTGATATCGATAGGGTGTGAGTCTTTCCAGTAGCGACTTCTTTTAAATATTGATTGGTTTGAAAATCGGGAAAACGGGCAAAATCTACTATAACGGTTCCATCTCCCTCAACATAACCATTACTAAAATGCCACTGAAACCAAGGTTCGGTTTCAATTCGATTCACTAAGTTTAGGGTATGACGATCAATAATTAAAATTTGGGTAGGAGTTTTTTGAGGTTGCCATTGAAATGCTTCACTAAAAGGTTTTAACTGAAACAAAACAGGTAATAGGTTTAATCGTAAGGGAGGAATCACAACAATTAAATATTGACCCGCGAGGACAAAATCATGAATTAAACAAATCCCATCTAAAGGAATTTTATTGTGTTGTATAATTTTTCCGGTGCGATCGCTTCGATATAACATTAACTGAGGTGCACCTGCCAAAACTTGCCCAAAATTAAAAATATCTCCCGTTTCAGGATCAATTTTAGGATGGGCAGAATAGGGCATATTGTCGGTTAACTCGGTGAGGTTATCGAGTCCCCACGTTTCTAAAGTTTGTAAATCTAACCCATGAGGTTGCCCTCCTTCCCACAAGGCTAATAATTTATTGGGTAAGGCTAAAACCGAAGTATTGGCGGCATTTTTTAACGGTTTGGTGAAGCGTTCCCAAAGGTTTCCACCAGGGATCATTCCATAGCCCCCATACATTAAACGGTTTTTCTGTTCTTCCTCTTGATAGGCTGCGGTTTTGACATAACGATAAACTCCCGTTGCGCCTGCGTCGGTGAAATGAACCGCTAAAATAGCCCCATCGCCATCAAACCAATGTCCCACTCGCCGTCCGCCCCGTTCCAACCGTCCGGGGCCATTGCGATAGAGAGACCCCCTTAAACCAGAGGGGAGTTTTCCCGACAAAACGGGTAAGGGTGTGGGGGGAAATTCAGCCGCAGGGGTGGCAAACTGTTGTGACCAGGTGGGTTGAGGAGTTGTTTGTATCATCACAATCACACCGGACAGCATCCGGTTAAAACTTTAGTTACACTCCGAATAATTGTCGCTGAATTTGCTAAAATCTACAGGATTGTCCTGATTATGTTTTGTAATTATCCTTGAACCAAGCTATCAATCTGCCGAAAGTAGATGACTTTTTAGAAGAATTGGCAGCCATTCAACAAACTGGCTCCAAGCGTATTGCTTTGTTGGGTTCCCGTCATATTCCCCTAACCCATCAGAACCTAATCGAGATGATGAGTTATGCCTTAGTTTTAGAAGGCAATCATTTGATTACATCCGGTTCAACGGGGACGAACTCGGCCGCTATAAAAGGAGCAATGCGGGCTGACCCTAATTTGTTAACGGTGATTTTGCCGCAAAGCATGAAGCGTCAGCCGAGAGAATCTCGCAAACAGCTAGAACAGGTCATTCATGTTGTGGAAAATCCCAAGGGGGATGATTTATCCTTAGCTGAAGCCAGTGCACTGTGTAACCAAGAAATTATTTCGCGGTGTCAACAGTTAATTTGCTTTGCCTATCATGAAAGTGTTACCCTCCTGAACACCTGTGAAGAAGCGGAGAATCAGCGCAAAATTGTGACGCTGTTTTATTTGGATTAAAAAGGGGAACCCTTAATGATGCTCAATGGGAAACTTGGGCGCATCAAAATGCCTTTGAAACCGATAGGGCGATCGTTGTTAAACTGGGGTAAAATGCTGATTTTTCAGGGCCTATAATCTTTGAAATTGATTAAATTTTACCCAAAAAACGGCGATCGCCATATCTGTACAGGAATTTTATCGATTGTGAGTTAACTGAGTTTTAATCCGGTTTGTCTAGGATAAAATAACTCAAGTTTTGTTGTTAACCTTTGAATTGATTATGGCTTCTACTTATTCATTTGATGTTGTCAGTGATTTTGATCGCCAGGAATTAGTGAATGCGGTTGATCAAACCGAACGGGAAATTAAAAGCCGTTATGATTTGAAAGATACAAAAACTACCCTAGAATTAGGGGAAACTGCTATTGTTATTAATACCGATAGTGAGTTTACCCTGGATGCTATTCATACGATTTTACAAACAAAATCTGCCAAACGGAATCTATCTTTAAAAATTTTTGATTTTGGCAAAGTAGAATCCGCTAGTGGGAATCGAGTTAGACAGGAAATTAAACTCAGAAAAGGCTTAACTTCAGAGGTAGCGAAACAAATCACTAAGTTAATTAAAGATGAGTTTAAGAAAATTCAAGCTTCGATTCAAGGGGATTCTGTTCGAGTGACGGCTAAATCTAAAGATGATTTACAATTGGTGATTCAACGCCTCAAACAAGAAGATTATCCGGCTGCTTTACAGTTTACTAATTATCGATAATTGAGTAATAAAGATCAAGCAGGAAACCGGATATCAATTAAATTTTTAACCTGAGAGTTTCAGGAAGATCAATTGAGGGATTAGGATACACCTTTAACCGTTGCAATCACCCAATCAAAGGTGTGAAGAACTTCTTGTAAGACCGATTGATCTGGGAGGCTAGATAACTGTAGGGTTGGTTCTCGATATTCTGTCCGTTCTAGGGGAAGAGATAAACCAATCGCACTCAATTTATTTCTGAGTTCTAACCATTTTTCCTGTTGATCAAAAGGAGGTTGAGAACCGTATTTATTAGACGAAATTTCTAAACGTCCTGAAATATCAACGGTAAATAATTTTAAAGGTTTTCGACCTTTAGATTGTAGTAAAGCGGTAAACCCTCCATAGAGATCTCCTGTTCCCCACTGAATGATAACTTCAGGTTCTTGACGTTTGGCCCAGTTGTGAATTTCTTCAGCCATTTCTGCTTCATCGCCACCCCGACGTACCTGGAATTCTTCAAAAAAGGAAACTTCATCCCAACGACGGCGTTCTCCCATCGCACTCAATTTTTTTTGTTGAGCTTCTGCGGTTTGACCAATTAATCGAGGAACTAACGTTTTTAAGCCCTCTTGACTGACATATTGTTTAATTTCTAAGGCTAAAACTTCTACTAAATCCGTTTGTTTATTCAGAAATTCTACAACCCGTCTTAAGGGATTAGCAATATCATCCGCTACAAACACTAAACGTAGTTTTCCAGCTTGCAAATTCGTTCTGACTTTTTGCCAAAATCCATCTTCATTGAGATCAGAACCGAGAAATTCTTCAAAGACTTGTTCGGGATCTCGACCTTGTTCTCGACAGTTGGCTTCAAATTGAGCAATAATAGATTCTATCGGCCAATATAAAGCTAAATTCGCCGCATAATCTAACATTTGACCGATCATTTTTTGTCGCCCTTCCGCATTGCGACTGCGTTTAACAACAACAATGGTAGGGATAGAATCTTGATCCAAAAATAAGTGATCAACTGACCAGCGACTGCCATCATCTTCCTCAGCCGGAATGGTAATATCTCGTGCAATTAATAACCAGCGTCGAGACGTTACCCGATCAACTTCATCCCCAGCTAAAAGATTAGGATAGGTTTCTAATAATTCTTGTATTTGATCTTCAGAATCATAAGGCTGTTCCATCAGTTCCACCAGCCGATCATCATCCTGAATGAGATAAATCCCTCCACCCATAATTATTTACCTTTTTAATTTCTAGGTTAGGTTATTTTTAAGGCTTAATATTCCCCTGTAAACACCCGTTGTGCTGGCCCTGTCATGTACAAATGTTGATCGTGATTTGACCATTCAATGTCAAGACAACCTCCGGGTAATTCCACTGTAACAACAAAATCGCAATTTCCGGTTAAAACTCCAGCCACCACAGAGGCACAAGCTCCAGTTCCACAAGCGAGAGTTGCACCCGCCCCTCGTTCCCAGACTCGCATTTTAATATAATTTCGGTTCACGACTTGAATAAATTCAGTATTTGTCCGTTCAGGAAAAACAGAATGATGTTCAAATAAAGGGCCGATTTCCCCAAGTTTGATCGCCGAGACATCCTCAACAAAGGTAATACAGTGGGGGTTTCCCATACTGACACAGGTAACATTCCAAGACTGTCCCGCCACTTCTAAGGGAATATTAACGACTTTTTCATCAGCAGCGGCTAAGGTTGTCGGAATTTCTTTGGCCGTCAGTCGTGGCTGTCCCATATCCACTTTAACTTGACCATCAAGTTGTAACTGGGGGGTAATCACACCCGCTAAGGTATCGATTTTATAACTCACGGGGTCGGTGATTTCTTGACGGTTTTCTAATTCAGCAATAAATTTAGCTAAACAGCGAATTCCATTCCCACACATCTGAGGTTCGGAACCATCAGAGTTAAAAATTCTCATGGTATAGTCAGTGGTGGGGGTTCCGGGTAGGGCAAAGATGACTCCATCGGCCCCAATGCCAAAATTGCGATCGCACAGTTCTACGGCTTGTTCTGGGGTGATCAGGGGTTCTGATTGATGACGATTATCAATCAAGATAAAATCATTGCCTAAACCGTGATATTTCGTAAATTGAATCGTCATTGATGCCTCCACTGCTATCCTTAACATTATCCGTTTTAACCTTGGAAGTCGGGTGAGCAACAGATTGGAAATCCGGGATGGCTCACTCTTTCCTATTATGATTTGTAACGCTGACTTTTAAACAACTCCTTATGTCTGAATTCAATACTGATTTACCCAGCATTCGCAAAGTTCAAAGCTATACGAAGGATAAAAACGCCGTCGCAATCAAACTCCTCACCAATGATATTCTCGAAGGAACCATTCTTTGGCAAGACCCCAACTGTCTCTGTTTACAAGATCAAAACAACCAACAAATCCTAATTGGCCGTCATGCGATCGCCTTCATCCGTCCCAAGTAGGGGACAAGGGGATGGGGGACCTTG
>NZ_JADEWU010000060.1:0-35805 GCF_015207485.1 Planktothrix mougeotii LEGE 06226 | reverse complement strand
GGGACAAGGGGACAAGGGGATGAGGGGATACTGATAACTGATAACTGATAACTGATAACTGATAACTGATAACTGATAACTGATAACTGATAACTGATAACTGATAACTGATAACTGATAACTGTTAACTGATAACTGTTAAGTAAAGACTCGATGCTGGAGGCTGGGCATTTGGCGGCGGACTTGTTCAAGACGGGCTGGATCAATTTCTGCGATCGCCACCCCTGGTTTATCTCCCCCATCAGCGAGAACAGCCCCCCAAGGATCAAGAATCATGGCATGACCATGAGTATATCGACGGCCATAATGACACCCAGTTTGGGCTGGTGCGATCACATAACAGGTATTTTCAATCGCTCTAGCTTTGAGAAGAATTTCCCAGTGATCCTTTCCGGTATAGGCGGTAAAAGCAGCCGGGACAAATAAAATTTCTGCTCCCTGTTGGGATAAGTGGCGATAAAGTTCAGGAAATCGGACATCATAACACACCGATAATCCTAAATTTCCCAATTCTGGGGAATCATAAACTGGAGGTAAAACACTTCCCGCCATCACCGTATTAGATTCCCGATAAGTATTGCCATCGGGTAAATTCACATCAAAGAGATGAACTTTCTGATAACGCGCTAATTCCTGACCATTAGACCCCATCAACACCGCCGTATTGTAGACTTTGCCCTCTGTTGTGGGAACTGGAAAACCCCCAGCTAAAAGCGTAATTTGAAACCGTTGGGTAATTGTTTTGAGAAATTTTTCAGTTTTTTGGGCAATGATTTCAGCTTGAGCCAGTTTCTCGGCTTCTTCACCCATAAAGGGAAAATTCTCAGGTAAGCTGACTAATTCCGCCCCCTGACGAACTGCTAAATCAATCAATTCTTCGGCCTCTGCTAGATTTTTGTCTAACCAAGGCGTACTGGTCATTTGAATAGCCGCAGCAAGATAGGATTTCATTGAACAATATAAATACAGTTAACCATTAAAAGTTGACGGTTGACGGTTGACGGTTGACGGTTGGAAGTTGACCCTTAACTCACAACCGACAACTGACAACCGACAACCAAAACCCAATTTAACTCAAGGTTAAATTACGGCATAGGGTGGAAGAGTAAATCGGGGAAAAAGCGATTAAATTCGATTAAAATTCCCGCAGTAACGGCCATCCAAGCGGCGGCTAAAACAGGGGCTGTTGAAAGATATTTCAGGAAATACTGCATGAGTTTTTTCTCCTAAGTTTGCAACCGTGTGAAAAAGAATTAATCAGTTAAAAGAAAGCAGAATTCACAAAGAGTATTGGTACATAAACAAATATTGTTTATGAATCGATTAGATCGAAAATTTTCAGGTCATAAAGTTAACCTAAATTTTCCCCAATCTTTGGATGAGAATTCTGCAATTAACGAGGTGAAACGGTGATTTCGTCATCTTTAGCGAACATTTCACCTGTAGTGAATTCTTTCAACGCTGCTAAAGGCCACAGGAAGCCACTGAGCATATAGGTCAGGGCCACAGGAACATCGATGATAATTTCTTTTTCTGTGGGACTGTCGCTCTTTTTAGCATATTGTAAATACGCCCGACCGACCCAACCAATCCACCCTGCAATATACAGGAACAGAATGCTCGGAATTACGAAGTCTCCCGCATGAGCTAGGCTTCCATCAGCGATTAAATGGGGTAAGCCGTCTTCTTTGCCACACAGTTCTTGTGAATAACGCTCAAAGCGTGCTTTCACTCGTGCAGGGTCAGCAGAAGAAGAAAGAGCAGTTTTGGCCCGTTGCTGAAACACCGAAGATTCAGAACAAGGAACAAGATTATAAGCTGAAGCTGCGGGAACAACGCTCATCCACAAGCCCAGGGCTAGAATAGCAGCCAACAATCGACGCATAGAAGTGTTTCCTTTTGTTACAAAACAATACGTTTTTTATCCTTTGAGTCGAGGGGGGTTGTAAAAAACATCCCCTTGACATAGGGAGGACAAAGCGTTTGTTATCCCTCGTAGCGAGGTCAAAACCCACGCAGAAGAATGGGGACGATTAGGTTCAGTTGTTCACTGTACCCAAAAAGATCTGTAATGATTAAGCTACTCAATAGAAGCTCGAATCATTTCATAAAATTTATCAGTCAATGGCAACAGTTTTAGCAATTGAAACAAGTTGTGACGAAACCGGGGTCGCAATTGTAAAGAATCGTAAAGTTTTGAGTAATGTTGTGGCATCTCAAATTGCCATTCATCACCCTTATGGGGGAGTTGTACCCGAAGTCGCCTCTCGCCATCATTTAGAAATGGTGAATTCTGTTCTTGACCAAGCATTAGACACCGCAGGGTTAGACTGGTCAGCCATTGATGGCGTTGCAGCAACCTGTGCCCCTGGACTGGTAGGGGCTTTATTAACCGGAATTACGGCTGCTAAAACTTTAGCCTTGGTACAGAATAAACCTTTTCTGGGCATTCATCACCTCGAAGGCCATATCTATGCCAGCTATTTAACCGAAACCACTCTCCAACCGCCCTTTTTATGTTTATTAGTATCGGGAGGCCATACCAGTTTAATTCATGTTAAAGACTGTGGCATTTATCACACCTTGGGACATACCGTTGATGATGCAGCCGGAGAAGCCTTTGATAAAGTTGCCCGGTTATTAAATTTAGGATATCCTGGCGGGCCTATTATTGATCAATTAGCCAGCCAAGGCAACCCCAAAGCCTTTACATTACCCGAAGGCAAAATTTCTCTGCCTAATGGGGGTTATCATCCCTATCATTCGAGTTTTAGCGGATTAAAAACGGCAGTATTACGGTTAGTTCAAACGTTACAAAAACAAAACGATAACCCTTTACCCGTTGCCGATATTGCAGCGAGTTTTCAAGAGACTGTTGCTAAAAGTTTAACAAAACGAGCGATCGCTTGTGCGGTAGATTTTGGATTAGATACCATTGCAGTTGGGGGTGGTGTTGCAGCAAATAGTGGGTTAAGAAACCATCTGCAAACAGCCGCTAAACTTCACAATTTGCGGGTCTTATTTCCCCCTTTAAAATATTGTACCGATAACGCCGCGATGATTGCTTGTGCGGCTTCAGACCATCTTAATCAAGGTCATCTTTCACCCTTAACATTAGGAGCACAGTCTCGAATGTCGTTAGAGGAGGTTATGCAGTTATACAAAGTAGGAAAGTAGGGTGCGTAAGCGATCAGCGCACGCACAATCTTGCCACCATCAACCATAATATCCCGTAGCGCACGCACCATCAACCATCAAGGATTAAAAAACAATATGAAAATAAAAGTAGAACAATTATCACAAATTGCTGAATTAAATTAAGAAACCCGGTTTCTGATGTCTACTAGGGTTAAAGATTACAATCTACAAGCCTTGATGCTAGAGAAGAAATACCCCTCCACCCCCCACTTCCAACGCCCCATAACCATCTACCCCACCATAAAAACGGGAGGTGTCCCCTTGGAGTTCTCAGATCGAATTTAAGATCTTGATAATGCAACCAATTTCCAGAAACACGCCAACCGACTTGATCACCAAATGCGTGCCAAATTTTGCTATCATAATTCCGGGTTCCTCCCAGACTTTGATAGATTTCCTTTTGTACCGAAAAACCAAAGCGTCCATTGCTATATTTTAACCACAGTTGATCAAGGGTGCGTAAATCCTCACAGGGAAAATTATCAATATCTTCTTCCTCTAACCATCCCTCCTCTATTCTTCCCATGACTTCACACATTTTATGAGCCGTTTCTTCGTCAGCTTCTTTCCAATTTTTGGCTCTCAAAAGTTGTTCTAAGTGATAATAATTAATTGCTCTAGCTGACTTTAATTCTATATCTGGTTCTGCTACCCGTTGCAATATCGGTTGCGATATCGGTTTTGTTTTTAAGGGTAGATGCTTTAAGACTTCTTGAGCCGTTTGAAAGCGGTTATTAGTTGCCTGTTGTAACAGTTTATCTAATACCTGACCCAAAGACTCATTGACGGGAACTGTTAAATAATCTCGCCATACCCATCTGCCTTTAAAAACATCAAATAAATCAAAGGGTTCAACATTGGTTAAAAGATGAACACAAGTGACTCCTAAACTATATAAATCACTGGCAAAAGTCGGTTTTCCGACCGCTTGTTCTGGGGCGAGATATCCTGAAGAACCCCTAACAGTTCCTGTTACTGATAACGGCGTGGGGGTAATTGCTTTGGAAACTCCAAAATCCACTAAAAATAATTTATGATTCCCCTGTCTTTTAATAACATTTTCTGGTTTAATATCTTGATGAATACAATTATGTTTATGGATAACTCCTAAAACGGGTAATAAATGCGCTAACAAAGTCATGATTTTAGTTTCTGAAAATGCTCCATGTCGCGCTAAGTTTTGGGCTAAATTTTGTCCGGTAATATATTCTTGAACTAAATATTGATGATGATCTTGAATAAAATAATCTAATAATTCAGGAATTTGCTGATGTTTTCCTAAATGTTTTAATCGAATTGCTTCTTGTTTAAAGAGTTCCTCAGCTTTTTGTTGAGCATTCGGGTCTTGAACTTGCGAAAAAGATTGTTTGATTACACAATAGGGTTGAGAGGGTTTCTCTGTATCAAATGCTTGAAATGTTAGATCAAAACTGCCTTGCCCTAATATTTTTAAAGCCAAATATCGGTCTTTTAATAGTAATTTAGAACCGCACTTTTGACAAAAAATTGTGGTGTTGGGATTAGGTTGTAAGCAATTGGGATTAAGACAGTGACTCATAGTTAAGTCTGGGGATAAGGAGCTCCTGACTTCATTCTAGCAGTCAATGGTTTTGCTGGTATCAAGAAATTCAAGAAACCGGGTTTCTGCAATAGCAAAAGCTATTAACAGTCAGGGCAATTGAGAAACCCGGTTTGTGACCTAATATCTATCCTAAAATTGTAATATTGGGATCATCCGCAATAAAGTTAGCTGCGGTGAGTTGAACCGGGGTTATCCCTTGTACTAACCCATAATAGGTGGTTCCTGATTGAATGGCTGTAGATGCTAATGCTGTACTTCCATCCACTTGTACGGTGACAGCCGTTAAGGTGAGTTGGGCAAAGGTTATCCCAGTGGGTAACATGATTTTATCGGTTCCGGTGAGAAAATCGGTAATTAAATCAGCTTGATTTAAGCTGGTTGCGGCGACGGACGCTCCGGGTAACACGAAGATATCTGCATCAGCCCCACCCGTCAGTTTATCTTGATCTGCATCGCCAATCAAGTAATCTGTACCTGCACCACCATCTAAGACGTCTGCACCTTTGCCCCCTCGGAGAATATCATTTCCCACACCTCCCAATACGGTATCATTGTCCAAGTTACCATTGAGTAAGTCATCTCCCTCTTGACCATCGAGGTTATCTGACCCTTTGCCGCCGCGAATGGCTGTACGAATGGTATTGGCGGGAATGGTTACAGTGCGATCGCCATCATTCCCGCCACCTGCTAAAATCACATCAGCCCCTAAATTACCATTAATATTGTCGGCTGATGCGGTTCCTACAACGAAATCATTTCCATTTAAGGCTTGAATATACAGGTTAGCAGCCGTTGCGGGGACAAAAACATTATCAGCAGCGTTAGTAAACACATAGGATGTAATTCCTTGGTCAACAAACACGGTATTTCCACCCCCTGGTGCGGGAACATCTGGCCCCGGATCACTGACAGAGGCGGTTGGTGTTGTCCAGGTAACATTAGAGGTTGGAGGGGGTGCGGTATTGGGAATATTAGAATTGAGAATATCTTCCCCTTTTAGATTAACAACGTTTTCAATTAACCCAATTCCTGCGGTTTTTGCTGTTGTATCCGCATAAAAATCAACAATTAATAAATCTTGAGTCGCATCAATTTTGCCATCAATATTTAAGTCAATAGCCAGGTTTTTTCCTTGTCGTTCTAAACCATAACCCGTTGTACTCGGCCCCGAAAGTAACAAGGTGACACCCGGAATAAAAAGACTGTCTGCACTTCCTCCAGTATCTTGAATTTGAGTACCATTTCCCGTTGTAGTAACGGTGTAGAAATCATCGCCTAAACCCCCTTGCAGGGTATCTTTCCCCCCGGCTCCAATTAAATTATCACTGGCAGCCCCCCCAATTAAAATATTATCACCTGCGGCTCCTGTAAGATCATTAGGAATACCCGGAGCACCAATAATATTTTCAATCGGCCCGGTAATATTATCAGTAGCAATGGCAACAAAAGCAGCATCTAAAACTTCACCTTTTGTTGTTAAATTAGCTGTAATTCGAGCCGCTCCCGTCGGAGAAATGGGGGTAACGTTTAAATAGGAAAGGGTATCATTCCCATCTCCCCCATCAAGATTATTCGTACCTAAACCGCCAACAAAAATATCATTTCCTTCACCACCAATGGCGTTATCATTTCCCTCTCCTAAATCGATATAATCGTTTCCTTTTCCACCATCAGCAATATCAGCACCTTTACCACCGAGGATAGTGTCATCTCCTAAATCCCCAATGGCATAATCATTTCCATCTCCTAGATTAATACTATCGTTTCCATCTCCACCATTAATGGGATTATCGTCTCCGGCTCCAGCATCAATGGTATCATTTCCGGCTCCACCATCGGCTTTATCAGCCCCATCCAATAACAAAATGGTATCATTTCCAGCTAAATCAGATTCTTGAATCATAATCAGGGGATTCAGAATTTGACCATCTTTAGTGATACTAGCCAATGGGAAAGCACCAATTTGAAGAACGTCACCTAAATCTGTTCCTTGAAAAATAGCCATATTATTGTTACTCTCTTTTTGGGTAGAAAATACAAAATCTAACTCAAACCTAATTAAAATATCCTTACCTGTCAAGCGAAGTCAGAACTTTAATTATAAAATTGAGATAGATTCAATCCTGTTAATCAACTTGAATAAATTGATGAGTTAACCCCCCAGGGAATACATTAGCAATAAATCCCAGCAATTGATTAGACTGAATAACAGTAATTAAAGTTCCAGGGCTTCCACTGAGAATAGTAGAAGTAAGAATAATATTAGTTTGACTCAAACCATCGGTTAAACCGATTCGATCTTCCCCAACAATAAAATCTGTAATAATATCAACAGTATTAATATGACTCACCGCCGCACTCACCGGAAGAATAAAAATATCATTTCCCGAATTTCCCGTTAGCAAATCTTGTCCTAGGTCGCCACTTAACACATCATTGCCTTCGCCACCTATCAAGTTATCATTCCCTTGTCCTCCGAATAGAAAATCATTCCCGTCTTGACCCTGGAGAACATCATTCCCTTGTAATCCTTGCAAAGTATCATTCCCCTCTTTTCCCGTTAACTGATCATGACCCGATGTTCCCGATAATAATTCTCCACTGGAGGTTACTAAAGGTGGAATAATTAGTGTTGTCGAGTCAAAATAGACATCTTCCAAAATTGGGTTAGCGATGATAGGGGGTACAATAATCCCTTGAGTCACAGATTCCAGACTCGGTGGGTTTAATCCCCCAATATTGATAATCGCAGCGCCATTGTCATTAACAAAAAACACAGACATTTTTTAAGCTCAAGCAATCTTGAGAACTGTATGGGGTCTACGTTACTATTTTCCACTTTCTCCTGAAGTTTTATGAAACTATTAATTAGTAATGATGATGGGATTTTTGCCCAAGGAATCCGTAGTTTAGCCAATGGTTTAGCCCAAGGGGGTCATGAGGTGACGGTGGTTTGTCCTGATCAGGAACGATCAGCAACAGGTCATGGTTTAACGTTACATCATCCGATTCGGGTTGAACAGGTCAAGGATATTTTTGAACCTTCTGTTACCGCTTGGGCCTGTTCGGGAACTCCCGCCGACTCGGTAAAAGTGGGACTATTTGGCATTTTAGAGAGCCCTCCCGATTTGGTGTTAGCGGGAATTAATCATGGGCCGAATGTTGCAACGGATATTCTTTACTCAGGTACGGTTTCGGCTGCGATGGAAGGGTTAATTCAGGGTATTCCCAGTATAGCTTTTAGTTTAGGAAGTTATACTTCACGGGAGTTTCAAGGAGCCGTTGAATTTGCTCAAAAGTTAATTCAAGCTTTAGAAAAAAATCCTTTACCAGAACCCATGTTACTTAATGTTAATGTTCCGGGTGTTTTGTCGTCAGAGATTCAAGGCGTGATGATTACTCGTCAAGGGATTCGTCGTTATGTGGATATTTTGGAAAAACGCCTTGACCCTAGAGGAAAAACCTATTATTGGCTTACCGGAGAATTAATGGAGGATGTGGAACTGTTAAATACACCCTCTGAATTTGATGAGTTTATCACTGATGTTCATGCCTTGCGTCAAGGTTTCATCACCATTACCCCATTGCAATATAACCTTACCCATGTTACAGAATTACAAAAGTTACAAATTGCGTCAGAGACTCTTGCTGGAGAAGTTCTTCTCTACAAATGTTAACGTTTCTCAACGATACACTCTCTCTCCTTAGAGGTAGACTAGAAGTAATAGAAAGCAGAACACATCCTACTGCCCAAGCTGTTGCAATTTTCTCCAGTTTCAATGAACCCTTAGTTTTCTACGTTTGAGTCCAGTTGTTATGAACGCAGATACCTTTAATGCTCATTCTGTTACTTGCCCCATTTGCCATCATACTAGCATTTTGCCTTCAGTAGGAATGTTAGGTGGACTCTTTACCTGTCCTCACTGCCATACCCATTTTGTGATGAGCAGAAGTGGTCATTATGTCAGAGATCCCTTTTGTCTTCAGCAGTGTGCGGTTGCCCAAATGCTGCGACGGCAAAGTCATCCTTTTGCCCGAATTCGACGGGATTTAAGTTTAACAAAAGGATTACCCCTGTTAGCGGTGATTAGCAGTCTTTTATTTCTCGGAATAGTTGTTACAATTAATGAAAAAGTTACCTTAAATAATCAAACCCTTGATTCTCAAGTCGAATCTTCCCCTAAATCTTCTTCATCTGATCCTTATTAATACTTTTGATTACAGAACTTAATTCTATTGTTTGAGGATGACGATTAACAATTTATTGTCAACCGTCAACCTCAATTAAAAACTAATCGTTAAATAACCGTTTTGGAATTTAGCCCCGGTAACAGGTTTTCCAGTTAAGGCAGGGGGGAGGAAGATATTTCGCCGTTGATCTCCGGCTTCTATCGTGACTTCTGGGCCGTATTGTGTGAGCTTGACTTGTTTTTTATCAAAACTGGGTAAGAACAAGCTAACCTTGCGCTCATTCACATCAATATTAATCGGTTTGGGAGCTCGTTGCGCCTGGGTAAAATCGGGTAAAGCGTCGATGATGGGTTGCCAGTTTGGACTGGAAGATGGGGGAATCAGACTCACGGCTAAGGGCTCAAAGGCTTCTGTAATTGATCCGGTGAGTAAGCTTTGATTTAACAGTACCCCCCCAACGGTTAACCCCACCTGTTGAGCACTTCCCCATAAATATCGGGCCGTTGCGATCGCAACTTCATCTTGGGTCGTGACTAAATAAGCCGCCACTCGGTTCGGATCAGATACCGCCGCTTTCCCTTGATCCAAGATATTATTCATTTCTTGAGTCGGTTGAGCAAAGGTATCTCCCGAAATATCAATATTGAGAATACTGCTGGCGATGGGTTGTACAAAGGGAGATAAGGTTTTCCCTAAGTCCGACTCCATAAACACATTGCGAAAACGGCGAAGATACCAGCTTAGAATTTCTGGCATTCCCAACATTCTCAGGGTGTCTTGACTGGCTAACCCATCATAAATGATCACATCATAATCGCCACTTTTGTCATATTCCCGAATGGCATTTAAAGCCAGGGCGCTATCCATCCCCGGTAAAACGCCTAATTCTTGACCATAAACGTTCCTAAAAAAGGGAGTCCGAACATATTGGCTTTCTAGCTTTTTAACTTCTTCCCAACTGCGTTCGAGTAATACCGCACTTTTTAGTTGAACGGCTTTTAAGTTCGTGGTGATAGCTGTTGGATCACAACCGACTTCCGTTTCTAGCAACAGGTGACAGGCGGGACTATTATCTTGTTCGACGAACAACACTCGCTGACCCCTAGCGGCTAATTGTTTAGCCGCAGCGATCGCCAATATTGTCCGACCTGTACCACCTTTCCCCAAAAATGTTAATGTCAGGGCCATTTATGATTTCCTAATCTCGCTCAGGGAAACTTGATCATGCGATCGCCCTTGATCCTATCGCAAGTTTTTTGAAAATTAACTTGACCAAGGGAAGGATAGTTGACAAAAGCTTCAAGAGGATGATCGACAACAGCCTAATACTACAGGATGCGGATCATCCCCTGAGAATTATTCCGTCCCGCAGTGGGGGGCAGATTAGCGAGAAACTTCTAGCTCATCTTCAAAGAACCAGGTTGATGTTTTGTTATCGAGTTGAACAATAAAACCGACTCCACTCCCGTCAACTATTTTAAATTCTTTGACGGTTCCAAAGGGATTTTGCTTTAACTGATCGACAACATCGTTAGGGACTCGCTCTCTGATTCGGCGAACCTTGACTCTTTGACCAATTTCGATTGACACGTCCGGTGTTCTCCTTGGGGTATTAACCAATTCATTTACTCTAATATGAGTTTACCTGATTTAAGAAGGCAGTCCATTAACAATCAAGATCGTCTGGGGAATCTACTCAGACATGATAGTATTTCTTAATTCTTGCTGTTCTTCGATAATTTGATCCTGGGGATCTCCCATTTGGATTTTCTCGATTCACGCTTAGATGTTATGAAAAACAAAAATAAATTGGCGATCGCCTTCAGCTTTTGTCTATTTTGGACACAGGGGATGCTGACACCCCAGACCTTTGCTCAACGCAGTCGGATCGCTACTGCGACTATTTTACTTTTTTTTACGGTTTTATCGGCTGAGTCCTGGGCTTTTCCCCTGGCTCAAACTCCTGCTTTATCAGAATCTTCTGTACAGGAACAAGACATTCAAGATTTAGTTGAAACTCAAGTTGATAATACGTTTCGTCGTCATCTATCATTATTAAGTTTGGTTTTACTGTTGTTACTCCTGTTGAATACAATTGCCGCCTGTGGGGTGTGGTTTTTGTTGAAAAAATTAGCCAAACAAACAGCGTCCGCAGAACAAGAGATTGAAAGTTTAAAAGTGGATACCCTCACGGAAATGGAGCGGGTTCTAATGGAGGCTAGACAAGTTTTATATCAATTGCAACATAAAAATGATTTAGCCCATGAAACCTTACAAACCCTAACGACTCAAACTCCCTTACCTGTGATTGAAGCGGTCTGGGTTGAACAGCCTAAAAATTCGGGAGTTCCGACTAAAATTCAGACTGAATCTTTACCTGAAAGTAATGGAATTGCTATTCCATCTCAAACTGAGATTTCAACCCATCCTGCGACGGAAATTTTAATTCCTGTTCAGTTTGATTCTTCCCCAGAATCAGAAAATAATCAAGCCTTTACTATTGCTCAAGTTGATCCTCAATCTTCTGTTATATCTGAACCGGAAACCCCTACTACGGAATCTCCTGTTTCTAACAGTGAGGAACAACTCAAACAAGCGGTTTGTATGGCTAAACAAGGAGATAAGTTATTTTTAGAAGGTCAGTTAGAAACGGCAATTCAACATTATGATGAAGCCTTACAACTTCAACCCGATTTAGCTGAGGTTTGGAATAATCGAGGTGTTGCTTTAACACGATTACAACGGTATCATGAAGCGATTGTATCTTATGAAAGGGCTATTCAATTACGAGGTCATTATGCCGATGCGTGGAATAATCGTGGGGTCGCTTTAGGAAAGCTCAATCATTATGATGCCGCAATTTTATCCTATCAACGGGCAATTGAATTAAAACCAAATTATATGGATGCGTGGAATAATTGTGGCTTTGCTTTAGCTAAAGTTAAAAAGTACGATGAAGCTATTTCTTCCTATAATCAAGCGGCAAAAATTCGTCCTGATTTTTATCGAATTTGGTATAATAAAGCTCGGTGTTATGCTCTTCAAGAAAAAGTTGAGTTGGCCCTGGAAAATTTAAAACGGGCAATTCGGTTAAATCCTGATGTTTGTAAAAAGTTAGTTAAACGGGAAACAGATTTTGATCTAATTCGACAGGATGAAAAATTCCAACAGTTAAATTTTGACTCTTAATGATTGAATTTCCATGAATATATTCCAAGTTTTTTTTACTTTTTTATCTTCTTATTTAAGCTTGTTTCCTGTTTATTTTTGTGAGTTTAAATCTCATGAATTTAGACCTTTAATTGAGAGAAATTTTACCTTTAAAACCTCTAAAATTAGCGATCGCATTTTTATCCGAGAGTTAATTGAAAATGAAGTTTCTCGAAGTCTCAGACGGGTTAATCCTTTATTAACAGCTTGGATTTTATTGGCTGTTCTGGTTCCGACTGCTAGTGTTTTTAGCATTTTAATTTTATTTTTTAAAGTCACCCAAGACAGTCGCAGATGTTCTCAACAGTTAGATGCGTTAAAAGATGATTTTATCCCTGACTTTTATGCTCGTATTGCGGAAGCTCAGGATATTGTTTATGATCTTCAAGATTCTTTTCAAGTCACGGAAGCAACCCTCCAAGGAATTCAAGATAAATTAGATTCGCTTTCAACTCAAGATGATGATTTAGAAGAATATACCGTAGAAGATGATAAACACAGACTCAGAAATCGACGAGTTACCCCCTCTAAAAGTTAAATTCCTATTCATTGAAATTCTTGAGTCTTATGCAGCCGGCACTGTGACAGAATTAAAAGATAGTTATCTCAATGTTAAGGCTAGAAACACCGGGAATAAAACAGTAATTATTGAAATGCAAGTGATTAACGTTCCTGCTTTAAAAATTTTTAGATTCTCTCTTTCAAAGATCTTAATAAAATTAAACATATTTTAACATAAGTTCAATAAGTTAAGTTTTAGTAAAATCAGCGATCACTCAATCCCAAAAGCTATAAATTTTTTGCGATCAGGGATTAGGAAAAAAAGGAATAGTAGGAAAAGTAAATTAATTATAAAGAAATCGGTAGCTATTGTTAAGTATGATACAATTTTCTTTGTTCTGCATATATAGCAGAAAAAAATATCTGACTAACTCAGGAAAAAACTAATGATGGCGACAGAACGTTTCAAAAAATTTACAATTTTGCATTCAAATGATATGCACGGAGACTTTCTCGCAGAAGCCAAGAGTGGAGAAAGTAATCTAATCGGGGGATTATCGCTGCTTTCTGGATATATCAATAAAGTCCGTCAAGAAGAGAAAAATGTGCTTTACACGATTTCTGGAGATATGCTCCAAGGCTCGATGATTGATACGGAATTTAAGGGACTTTCAACAATAGAAATTATGAACTACCTAGCTCCAAATGTAGTGACGCTGGGTAATCATGAATTGGATTATGGATTCCCGCATTTATTGTTTCTGGAAAAGATGGCAAATTTTCCAATCGTTAATGCTAACTTGTATATTAAAAAGTACGGCAAACGATTGATGAGCCCCTATCTAATCCTGAATGTAGATGGATTTGATATCATGTTCATCGGGATCGTGACTGAAGAAGTTTTAAAAGCTTTAAAACTAGACACAAGTATTAGTACATTTGTGGGTTTGGAAGATGCTGCAGCCGAAGTCGGTAAAATTTGCAATACTTACAAAAATGAAGATATTGACCTAACAATTCTCTTGACCCACATTGGTTTTGAAGAAGATAAAAAACTAGCGACGATGCTAGATCCAGCATGGGGTGTAGATATGATCATTGGCGGACATTCCCATACTTTTTTAGAACAACCTGCACAGGTTAACAACATTTTGATCGCACAAGCTGCGGTAGGAACAGATCAAATTGGACGTTTCGACATTGTAGTAGATGATGATACTAACAGCATTGTGGAATGGAAATGGGAACTGGTTCCTATAAATAACACTGTTGCAGAGCCGGATGTTGTTTTGGAAAACTTTATCGCAACTTATAAAGAAGAAGTAGATCGCAAATATAACCGAATTATTAGTCGATTATCACGTGAACTGATTCATCCTAGCCGTGAAGTCGAAACTGCATTGGGTAACTTAATCACCGATGTTTTAGCCCAAACCGATTTGATTGATGTTGTTTTGATCGGAAGTGGTTCGATCCGGGGTACAAAATTAGGGCCTTTGGTCACTTTAGGCGATTTGAAAAAAACTTATCCTTACGATGGGCCCCTTTATAAAGTGAAAATTACTGGGCTACAGATGAAAAACATATTTAGCTATATTATGAGACCCGAGAACAGAATCCCTGGTGAAGGGAATTGTTTCCAGGTTAATAAAGGCATTCAGGCAATTTATAATGAAGCTGAGAAAAAACTAGACTCTCTCAGCATTAATGGAAACCCTGTACAAGACGATGCACAATATACGCTTTGTCTCCAGGAATATCATTACAAAAATTCAGTGATCAGTCTCAATATGAAACCTGAAGAGCTAGGTACTCCCAAGGTCGTGACCACATCGGCTCAACAAGTTCTGGAAGAATATCTAAGTTCTCATCAACTTTTAGATAACGAAGTTGAAGGAAGATTAGTCTACCAATAGGTCGGATTTCAGAATCAGATTGGGAACGTGAGTTTGATAGAGTGCGATCGCTCTTTTAGGGGGTTTTGAGGAACAATCAGATCAAAACCCCAGGGAGTATCTAGGCGATCGCATCTCATTAAGCCTAGCTGACCCTCACTCCAGATATAATGATTTTTATATTATAATATCATATAATCAGCCCAATCGAAAATATCTACCTATGCGTTTTATTAGTGTTAAAACCGATTTTGGGTTCAAAAAAGTCTTTGCTTCTCCCCAGAGCAAAAACGTCCTGATCAGCTTCCTTAATGCGATGATCTATGACGGACAACCAACTATTAAAGATTTAGAAATTATTGACCCTTATGCGGGGGGAAGTGTTACGGGATTAAAAGATAGTTATCTGGATGTTAAAGCTAAAATTACTGGGAATAAAACAGTAATTATTGAAATGCAGGTGATTAATGTTCCTGCTTTTACCAAGCGAGTTATTTATAATGCGGCTAAAACCTACGCTACTCAACTCAAACCCAGAGAGGGATATTCTAAGTTAAATCCCCTAATTGCATTAACAATTACCGACTTTATTTTATTTAAAAATAACGATAATTTTCTCTCCCATTTTATATTCCAAGAAATAGAAAATAAGTTCGAGTATCCTGAACGAGAAATCGAGTTAATTTTTGTAGAATTGCCTAAATTTAATCAAGAATTAGAACAACTGGAAAATCTGTCTCAAAGCTGGGCTTATTTTATTAAAAACGTTTCTCAACTTGAACAAATTCCAGAGGAATTGTCATCGATTGTCGAAATTCAAACGGCTTTTGAACTGGCAAATCGAGCCAATTTAACCCTAGACGAATTAGAAAAACTAGAAAAACGCGAAATGTTTTTTGAAGACCAACGCGGGGCTGTTCTTAAAGGCATAGAAGATGGCAGAATCTTAGGAATTAAGCAAGGAATTAAGCAAGGAATTATTGAAGGTAAATTATCATTAATTATGCGAATAATTTCTCGATTATTGGGTGAAATCTCACCGGAAACTCAGGCAAGTATCCGAGAGTTAAACTCTGAACAATTAGAGAATTTAGGAGAAGCTGTTTTAGACTTTAAAACAGTAGAAGATTTGTTGGTTTGGCTATCAACTGCATCGGAATTATAACAGTTAACCCGATAGGAAAAAACCGATAGCCTGTAGCAATTCCCATCCTCAACTACTCCACAGGCTCAATACCAGCAGCACGAAGTTGAGCGATTAATTTCTCAGCCCGTTGACGTTCCTGATCAGCCCGTTGACGTTCCTGCTCAACTCGTTGACGTTCCTGATCAACTCGTTCAGCACCCCACAATAGTAAATTTCCCTGCTCATCCCACCAGCGCAACCAATAGCCTTGACGGTTTTGGCGGTTTCCTTCCCATACCCCCAAAAACAACTGCATTTCTGCTATCCAAAACCAGCCTTGCTCATTTGCTGACTCCAGCCGATAGCGTTGATTATCCCCGAAACGATACAGTTCTAAAATTCCGGTCTGGAGGTCAAAAATTCCATAATTGGGTACTTTCAAAACCTGTTCATAGAAGAAAAATTTCCCAGGAGGATAGGTTTCTTTAACGGAATATTCTCCTCCGTCAGTATCGGATAAAAACTCTAACACTAGGGCTGGAATATTCCCCTGTAAATGGGGGGTATAACTGCGAAAAACTTCCTCTCGACTAACAGTAATCGGGTGAATATAAGCCCAATCTGGAGCTTTAATGGCTAATTTACCATTAATCGTGGCACAAATGCCATAGTTAGTGGGAGTTAGGGCTGTTTCCGGTAGTTTTCCGGCAAGTTGTAAACCTTCGGTTAAGGCGGCAGCAAGGGCGGGTTGATTAATATTATCCACTGGGTCATCGGGTAGCACAAAATCATCTGGCAACTTTTCCCAAGTAATTGTGTAGGTGGGGGAGGTAGCTAACATGATTATCCGTGCAAGGGTAGTGAATTTTTATTATTATATCAATTAACGGCTTAACTGTCAACAAATTCCTCCCTATTGTCTCCAGGAAAAACAACATCTTCGTACAACAAAGAAATAGGACAATGGAAATTAACGCTGGTTAAGTGAACTTCCAAATCTGTCTCGTTGGTAGCAGTTTCTTCCAGGGAATAAGCAGTAAGTTCCCATTTTTCTTTCTCATTGAGTCGATAACAATCTACACTCATTGTTTCTGCTTCAATCAGAACATATTCTTTTAAAGTATCAATGGGACGATAATTCCTAAATTTTTTGCCTTGATCAATCTGTTCTGTGCCGGGTGACAATACTTCTACAATCAGACAAGGATGATAGACAACCTGGCGAGCTCTTTGATCTCGACTATCACAAGTGACCATGACATCGGGATAGTGAAAGGGGCCATTTTGTGAAACTCCCACTTTAGCATCTGCCATGAAGACTTTACATCCCTTACCCCGTAGGTGATTTTTGAGCGCGGAGGCGAGGTTCAAAGCAATAGAGTTATGGGGAAGAGTGCCCCCAGTCATGGCAAAGACTTGCCCATTCATGTATTCATACTTCAGGGGTTGTTGTTCTTCCCATTTTAGGTATTCCTGGGGAGTCATAAGTTGGGGTTGGGGATGAGCGAGCATCAGGTATTTATCCTTTAAATTTGACACTTCTGCTATTAAGTTGTAGATCACTTAAGTGGGCATAGCCCACCGTAAGTTTAGATATATTTTTTTAAGAATAGTTCTAACTGTTGCAGTCGGTCTGGGGGAATTTGATTCAGGGGGGTTAAGATGGCATATTTTAATGCTGAATGAGCTTCTGATGGGGGTAAATTATCCTTTAAGCGACGGACGGTTTCTTGAATCACTTTTTGAGCATTAACCGCATTTTTATGTAAATTTTGAATCACCATTTCTACGGTGACATGATCATGATCGGGATGCCAACAATCATAATCCGTCACTAAAGCTAAAGTGGTATAAGCAATTTCTGCTTCTCTGGCTAATTTCGCTTCTGTTAAATTCGTCATCCCGATAATCGTTCCCCCCCAACTGCGATATAAATTAGATTCAGCTTTAGTAGAAAAGGCTGGCCCCTCCATACAGACATAGGTTCCCGATAAATGATAATCTATATCAGGTAAATTTAAACTAGCGATCGCTTGTCCCAAAATTTTTGAAAGATGAGAACAAAAGGGATGACCGAAACCGATATGAGCCACAACCCCTTCACCAAAAAATGTAGAATTTCGTTGATAAGTTCGATCAATAAATTGATCAGGAACAACTAAATCTAAGGGTTTAACCTCTTCTTTTAAAGACCCCACAGCCGAAGCAGAAATAATATACTCAACGCCTAAACTTTTCAGCGCGTAAATATTAGCACGATAGGGTAATTCTGTCGGTAAAAATTTATGGTTTCGTCCATGTCGAGCTAAAAATGCAACTCGCATTCCTTCTAAGGTTCCCACTAAAATTGCATCGGAAGGATGACCAAAGGGAGTATCGAGGTGTAGTTCCTCCACATCGGTAAATGCCTCCATCTTATATAATCCACTTCCCCCAATAATACCGATTTTTACTGCGCTCATTGTTCGTTTCCTTCACCAAGTTGTACTTAAGTATTGTACCGAAAATGGATCATGATTTACTCCCGAAAGTGGGGGATTTTCTTCACGGGGTTAGAATAACATCCCTTGTAAGATGTCCCCTTCTTCGTTAAGCTATTAATCAGTCATCAGTCATCAGTCATCAGTTATCAGTCATCAGTCATCAGTCATCAGTCATCAGTTATCAGTGAAAGAAGTTAAATTAAGACTTGACTAATTAATGATCACTGTCAACGATTTCATAACTGGTAACTGATCACTATTTACTGATAACTGATATTAGTCATCTCCTCCAACAAACAAACATGAATTGGAAACCTATTCAACACCAGACTCGTTTTTGGTCTATGCGTATCAAACGGTTAAAATCTTTAACTCGTTCAGTTCACAATCACATTCAACGATTTAGACTCGGAAAAATTACCCGTTTTCAACGCTATTTTGCTTTATCCCTCTGTTGTGTTTTTCTAGGATTAACCTTAATTCAATTTCCCGTGCTTTCCACTTCCGTTAATATCGCTACATTCAGACAAGAACAATCGGATAATTTATTAGCTCAAGGAATTGTTAATCCTGCGAGTGGGATTAGTCATCAACGAGAATTTCGTGGGGTTTGGGTCGCTACCGTTGCCAATATTGATTGGCCGTCTAAATCTAATTTATCCGTTGATCAACAAAAATTTGAACTGATTGCCATCTTAAATCGGATGCAAGAATTAAACTTAAATGCGTTAATTCTGCAAGTTCGTCCCAATGGTGATGCGTTGTATAGTTCCAGTATAGAACCTTGGAGTGCCTGGTTAACCGGAACCCAAGGAAATCCCCCCAATCCCTATTATGATCCGCTACAATTTGCCATTGAAGAAGCTCATAAACGCAATATTGAATTACACGCTTGGTTTAATCCCTATCGCGCTAGATTAAGAGGAAATGCTCCCTTTGCACCGAATCACATGGCGTCAAGATTCCCCCAATATGCCTATCAATATGGGGATTTAGTTTGGATGGAACCCGGTGCGCGGGAAGTTCAAGATCAAACGTTTAATGTAATTATGGATGTGGTACAACGGTATGATATTGATGGCATCCATTTAGATGATTATTTCTATCCCTATCCTAAAGATGGTATTCCATTTCCTGATAGTCAAATCTATAATGCCTATCGTGCTGCGGGTGGAACATTAGGGTTAAAAGATTGGCGTCGTCAAAATGTTAATCTGATGATTAAACGCATTCATGATGGTATTAAAGCGACGAAACCTTATGTTAAATTTGGTATTAGTCCCTTTGGAATTTATCGCCCCGGCGCAGCGCCTGGAACTGTAGGATTAGATCAATATGATTCTCTCTACGCCGATGTGAAATTATGGATAGAACAAGGATGGATGGATTATTTATCCCCTCAATTGTATTGGAAAATTGATCCGCCTCAACAAAGTTATCCAGTATTATTAGATTGGTGGTTACAACATAATCCCCAACGACGCCATGTTTATACGGGAAATGCTCTGTATCGAATTGACAACGAATGGCCTGTCTCTGAACTGCAACGACAGGTGGCGATTTCTCGACAAAGATTGGCTCAATTATCTTTAGGAAATATCTTTTTTAGTATGAAGATTTTCCGCGATAATCGTCAAGGGGTTAATGATATTTTCAAAAGTGCGATTTATCCCACTCCAGCTTTAGTTCCCCCCATGCCTTGGTTGGATAATCAACCTCCTCAAACTCCCAGTGATATTCAAGTAAATTCAGGGATGATTTCTTGGAGTCCTTCTGCTGAAACCGATATCCGCTCTTGGGCAATTTATCAACAATTTTCTAACGGTTGGCAGTTAGTTAAAGTTGTGGATAAAAATACAACTTCTATTCGGGTTAACCCTGGAAGTTATGCCATCCGTGCGGTGGATAGAATGGGGAATGAAAGCGTTGAACAAGTTGTTTCTGTGTCTTAATTCACCCCGATATTAAACACAGCTTTCAACCCTAAATTGTAAAATTGTAGGGGCGAGGTCGCCTCGCCCTTACACCGAGACAGAAATATAATACGAAATCCCCTTATAGATGCTACAGATGATCCCCCCCAACCCCCCTTAAAAAGGGGGGAGATGTGTAGCATACATTTAAGGATGGAATATAAGTTAGGGTAAATCAAATCATAGGTATAGAGAATCTGTAGAAATAAGATAAGTTTTTATAATTAAAATTTTATAATTATTCCGTTTTTTAAAAGATTGTCAGGAAATCCTGAAATTTGATTGAGAATTTCTCTCAAATAGTTGACGAGATTATAGGGGTTCTGATAGACTATAAAAAACACCACCCAAGGGGTTATTGTGTCTATAGGCAAAAATCGAGGCTACAACCCTGATTCTACCGTCAAATATCCAGATTTTCTGACTGAATTTATGTCTGGCGATGCACGAGTTTTTTGGAAAATACCTTAAGCAGCTTAGGGGTATCTTGACAAAATCGCCATTTTATGCTTAAGACTTAAATAAAAGATTAATCATCCTCTAGTTGTAGCAACTGTTCATCGAGAGTTCGTAGACGTCCTCGGACAATAGCTTCCGACAAAATCCGTTTTCGTAAAGCTTCATTGAGAACCCCTTTTTCCGCCAAGATTAAACGGCGACGAATGGCATCCAATTTACTAATATAATCGCCTGTAGAATCCTCCAAATCCCCAGAACGACGATTATAAAATTCTCGCAAAGACTTTTCTGCTCCCGCTACTTTCACCTGATAGCGTGACCGCATTTCTTCATAAACTGATTTTGGCAATATTCCCGACTTTAATAACCCTTCTAATTCATCCTGTGCAGCCTTCGCCGTAATTAATTCAGCTTGCCATTCTTCCATCTGCTCTTGAGTTGGGGAAATCGTCGATAACTTTAAACGTTTCACCACCCAAGGTAAACTTAAACCCTGTCCGACTAACGACACCAGCACACTTCCAAAAACCAGTGTAATTAGAATATCTCGTCCTGGGAGTGTCGGGGGTAAACTCAACGCTAAAGCCATAGAAAGTGAGCCTTTAATATTACCAAAAAACAGTAAATGTTGCCAACGCAACGGAATGGGACGGTCAAACCAACGAACTATTGCTAAAAGCGGATAAACCGTCAAAACTCGCCCGAATTGATACGCTAAAACAGCAAGTAAAACCGCAGGTAAAGTTTGCCAAAACGTTAATAAATTGATCTCTACCCCAATTAATAGAAAAATAAAAGTATTGACCGTAAAACTAGCGTATTCCCAGAAACTCAATAACGTGATGCGACTGGAAGCAGTGGTTTGGCGAGACAGTCCCAAATTTCCGAAAATTAATCCCGCCACCACCACCGCCACCGCACCAGATACCCCTAGAAATTGTCCCGCCTGAAACGTTCCTAATGCTACGGCGACTGTTAGTAATAAACTATTAAGAGGATCATCTAAACGGGCAAATACAGGGATAGTTAAATAACCTAAAACTAACCCGACTATACTGCCTCCAATAGAGATAAATAGCAGTTGTTGGATACCGTCTTGGAACGTAAGTGAACCCGTTGAATACACTTGTGAAATCAGATTAAAACCGACCAAAGCCGCCGCATCATTAAACAAGGTTTCTCCTTCGACAATGGTAGAGAGTCGGGAGGGAACGGGGATTTCTTTAAATACCGCAATCATGGAAACTGTATCCGTATTTGCCAGAATCACCCCCATAAATGCAGCAGGTATCCAACCTAATCCCAACCCAAATTTTAACAGAACTGCGATAATTGCACTTGAAAGAATAGCTCCTGGGCCAGCTAAAAGGGCAATGGGTTTAAAGGTACTACGGAGACGACTAACATCGGTATTAATTCCCGCATCAAAGATCAGAATCGGTAAAAATAGATTTAAAACCAGGGACGGGTCTAAACCAATGGGACGAGACATTAATTCTGTAAAGGGTAAGCCCGCTAACACTAAACCTGTAACATAAGGAATTCCTACCCGGCGCGATAATAAAGCTACAATTGTCGCAACCAGTAGGAGAATAATTGAAATTCTGACTAATTCGGTAACATCCACTCTCGATACTGGTAATAAGTTTTTGTATTATGGACTAAGATTGCCAGAAGCTAATATTCATGTCAACCCAGAATAAGGAGTTTCTATGTATGTTCTGATTGGTGGCGGTGGCTTAGTGGGGTTGAGTTTAGCTCAAAAATTGTTAGAATTGGGGCATACTGTAGCCGTTATTGATATTGACCCAAACGCCTGTCGTTATGCACGGGAAAAAATCGGTGTCATGGCATTTGAAGGCAGTGCAGTGAGTACAGAGGTGTTATTAGAAGCGGGTATTCGTAAAGCAAATTCCTTAGCAGCGGCTCTCAGAAGTGACGCGCTGAACTTAGCAATGGTAACTCTGGCGAAACACTATGGCGTTCCTCATATTTTAAGTCGAATGCGACACCCAGATTTTGCTCAACCTCTGCGTTTAGCGGGTGCTAATCATATTATTAGTACCGTTGAACTGGGGGTTTCTACGATGGTGAATGCCATTGAATATCCTCAAGTGGAATCAATGATGCACTTTGAGCAAGGACAAATTGAAGTGTTAAAATTAGCGATTCCGAAAAATTGTTATGTAGCGGGTCGGAGTGTGGCGGAAATTGCTCAAGATTCTCGGTTTCCAACGGGTTCTTTAATTATTGGTTATCAACCTCATCCCCAAGATAATTTAATGATTCCCAATGGGAGTACAGTTTTAGAACCGGGTTCAACGATATTGATTGTAACAAAGCCGGGAACATTACATCAAGTGATTGATTTTATTGAAGGTTATTAACGGTTTATGGTTTTAACTGGCGAGTGGGTAAATGCACCCTAGTTGATGATGATAGATGAGTAAGTATGGAGTTGTTCTACAACTGATTTCACGAAATGACTAGAATTAGATTTCTAGTGATTGCTTTTTCCAATAAAGTAGCGGTGTGATGAGAACCGCTACTCTTCTGAATTGGATGAGAGAAAGGCTTAGGATATTAACGTTGTCAGACAAGTATTAATTTAAGCCTTGAGATGTTTTGACACTAATTTCAGCATCATTTCTTAGTGAGATTTGCGACGACGAGAAGCCAGCATTCCACCGAAAGCTAAACCTAAACCAGCTAATGTGGCGGGTTCGGGAACTTTAACATTTTCGGGATTTCCACTGATAAATGTATCACTTGCGCCATTAGCAATGCCAATTCCTTGAACGTGCATTCCCACTGTTAATTGATTAGAAGTCAAAGCACTGATGACTGACTGAAAATTGCCATCGAAGAGTAAGCCTAACTTTTCACCCGCATCAATTCCACCATTTCCTGAACCTTGACTGGTTGTTGCAAAACCAAAGCTGTTTTCCCAATTCGCAATTTTTTTAGATTGAGCTAAATTTTTACTATCGGCTTCAAAACTCACGTTTGGGTCACTGTAGGCTGGTGCAAAACTATTGAAGTTTAACAAGTTACTCGCATCAGAGAATTGAATTTGGCTAATAAACGCACTTGATACTGAACCTGTATTGACAAACTGGAACAGAACTTGATTGGTATCGGTTTCGCTAACATTAAGATTGAATTGGCTGACAATGCCATCCCCAACTGTATCGCCACCTAAAATATTAGCGAAGTTAAAGGTTTGTGTAGAGCCTAATGTGAAACTAGATGCTGGGGGTGTAACAGTTCCACCACCAGTGTTTCCACCAGCGTTTGCGCTACTGTTTCCACCAGCGTTTGAACTACTGTTTCCACCAGCGTTTGAACTACTGTTTCCACCAGCGTTTGAACTACTGCTTCCACCAGGATTAGCTTGTGCAGGTGCAGCTATTAAGGAAACGGCGAATCCAGTAGCTAATAAAGCAGAACCGATAATTGTTGATAATGTGGTTTTCATCTCAGTCTCATCCTTGATATTTTGTACTCTAGTAGTCTGGGTAGAAACAAGGAGTTGGAACTGGGTCGTTCTTGATTTCTTTGTTCTACCTTGTTATCAATATGACAGAATCAGTTTGGGGTTGTCTATAGTTTTTTTGCCAATAGAGATTATTTTTACAGAAGTTTTACAGTCTGTCGATACAACGATAAAGATACGGTAAAATCCCCTGAGAAAACCCGGTTAAAGGATGTGTATGCTTTGTATCTAAATAGAATTTTCCTGAATCCGTAGAGACAAAATTTGTGAGTTTGATCACAAGATAGTCCATTAATTGATAGGTATACGGGTAATAATAAATACTTCTACATCCGTAATATCCCCTAAAAGACGCAGATGTTCGTGATCTTTTTTAACCCTCTGAGGTTTTTGGGTAATTCATACCTGAACAAACCGTGATTGACAGGATGATCACAGTTTCCAATGAGTACAAATAGATGTTTGAGTATAGAGTTCTACAACTGATTAGACTAGATAACTAGCATTGGATTTTCAGTTATCGCTTTTTCCAATAAAATAGCGGTGTGATGAGTACCGCTACTTTTATGAATTGGATGAGTAAAGGCTGAGGATCTCAATGGTATGAGACAAGTGTTAACATAAGCGTTGAAATGTTTTCATGAACTAATGTCAGCATCATTTCTTAGTGAGATTGACGACGACGAGAAGCCAGCATTCCACCGAAGGCTAACCCTAAACCAACTAATGTGGTAGGTTCAGGAACTTCAGCCGGAGGAGGAGTCACGGTGGTGACGTTAGCAACAAACAAGGAAGCGTGAGACAGAGCTTGAGCTTTACCTTGCTTGTTAGTAGAAACACCAATTGTGCTGAATACTCCATCTAGGCCTTTAGACCAATCATAATCTTTGAACAGATAAGCACTGTAGGTGGTGCTGCTTTTTAAGCTGACTACAAATGTGTTGAATGTTGGTGTTTTGGTGAAACCCCAGTCCCCTTTAGCCAAACCATAGTCTGCATTAAAACCAAACAGTCCTGTTTGACCTTCTTCCGACTTACCGCCGTCTGACCAACTCACTGTTTGATTACTCTTAAATTCTGTGGTAAATAAACCGCCGTTTAGTTCAGTCAGTAAAGGATTTCCTGCTCCGGTATCGTTTCCTGTAAAAGAACCTTTACAAGCGGTAGAGTTTACTCCACCTAATGAGATGTTAGTTGTGCTACAGACATCTTTTCCTAGGGTCGCTGCTTGTGCAGGTGCTCCAACCAAAGAAACTGCAACTCCAGTCGCTAATATAGTAGAACCAATAATTTTAGATAATGTGGTTTTCATCTCAGCCTCATCCTTTGTATTTTAGTAGCCTCGGTAGAAGCAAGGGGTTTGAACAGGGGTGTTCTTAGTTTCCTTGTTCTACCTTGTTACCAATATGACAGAATTAGTTTAGGGTTGTCTATAGGTTTTTTGCCAATAGGGGTTATTTTTACAGAAGGTTTACAGTTTGTCAATGGAAATATAAAGCCACGATAAAATACCTTGGGAATACCTTCCTATATGATGTGTCGGCTTCATGTCTATATAAAATTTCCCTGAAGTTATTGAGACAAAAGTTGTGAGTTTGATCACAAGTTACTATCAGTATTGATCACTGTACGGGTAATAAATAATACTTTTAATTCAGTAATATCCGTAGAAAGGTGCAGATCAGCCTGATCTTTTTTTAACTGTCGGAAGTGTTTTAACATTCTATCCCTGAGCCATCCTAATTGAGAGGGTTAAAGGGGGATATTGAACCCTTTCAGGGGAATGGGTTGTTGAGACAGACTTAACCCTTTAGATTGTAGGAGAACCCCAAAGTTTCCCACCCCCATAGGATCGATGAGAGAATGTAAACAGTCTCGCCGTTGTAATACTTCCGAAATAGAATATTCTGAAGGTTGGGATAAAGTTGCAATGCGATCGCCTAAGCCTAACGCCATTAAAAATAAAGCTTGTTGGGTAAACCCCTGGGGATGAAGGTTATAGTGTTCCCCGTAACGTTCTAAGGCGGTGAAGTTGATATGGGCGGTTAAATCCTGTTTACCAATATTAATATAGGGATCATTATGATGGCGATGTTGATAATAACATTGTAATGTTCCTTCACAACGACTAGGAAGATAATATCGTTGGGCTTGATAACCATAATCAACGGTAAGAATAAAACCTTGATTCAGTTTAGATGATAAGGTTTTAATCCAGTCTAGGGCGACTAAATTAACTTCTGTTCGATAGCCTTCTGGGTAAATATTAGAACATAAATCAATATCAATTAATTTAAAATAGTCTATGATTTTTACGGTTGAAAGTTCACCAATAGTTTCTTTAAATTTAATATCTGTTGAGTCTTCGGAATCTACAGTAATATAAATTTCTTGAAGTTGATGATTTTGAACGATAACTTGATGGACGGGGAACGCATCAACTAATTCATTAGAGAAAAAACAGCCAATAATCGCTTCATTTTGAAGCGTCTCTAAATCACACCATTGAATTGATAAGTTAAGATTCAACTGATTTTTAAGTTGTTTTTGCTGTTGTTGTTTAAGAAAGGCAGATTTTTCACAAATAATATAGTTGATTTTGCTGTAAAATTCAGGATATTGTTTTTTTAAATATAATAAAATATCCCTGGCTAATAGTCCTTGACCTGCTCCCATTTCTACTAAGGTAAAAGGGTTAGGATAATCCAGAATTTCCCACATTTGAAAAAACTGTTCTGCTAACATTTCCCCAAAATCTGATCCGAAATAGGGAGAAGTAACAAAATCTCCGGCTGCACCAAATTGAGATTGATTAACGGTATAATAGCCATATTCTGGGTGATATAAAACCCAGTTCATATAATCAGCAAAGGTAATTCTATGATCAGGATTTTCTATAATTTTTTGGGCTATAAAATTACATAAATTCTGATTATTTTCATATTCCATAATTAATTTTTAATCATATTAAATGAATGATTTTCCGGTGTTGGGCTTGAGCGTTAGTTTCGTGGGTACTAAAGCCCAACAAGGGATAAAAATTAAACAGAAACGGGTTGGGGTTGATACCGAATATTGGCATCTTTTAAGCGTTTTAACGCTTCTCCTAAGCGATCGCAATCTGCAATTAAACTAATTCTGACATACCCTTCTCCCCCGATACCAAAGGCATTACCCGGAGTTAAAACAACACCCGTTTGTTGTAAAACTGTTAGGGCAAAATCCGTTGAATTCATCCCCTCTGGACAGGGAACCCATAAATACATAGTAGCTAAGGTTTTAGGAACAGTCCAGCCTAATTCAGCTAACCCTTTAATCAAAAAATCTCGTCGGGTACGATAACGTTCTTGAACTTCTTGCAAATAGGAATCCGGTAAACTTAAAGCCGTTTCTGCCGCTGCTTGTAACGCCGAAAATACCCCATAATCCAAATTCGTTTTTAAGGTTCTTAACCCTTGTAAAACCTTAGAATTTCCTACCGCAAATCCCACACGCCAACCCGCCATATTATAGGTTTTAGACATAGTATGGAATTCGACGCCAATTTCTTTTCCCCCAGGAATTTCTAATAAACTCGTAGGTTGATAACCATCAAAGGCTAATTCAGCATAACATAAATCATGAACCAGCAGAATTTGATGTTTATGGGCAAAGGCAACAATCTCTTCAAAAAATTCACGGGGGGCCGTTGCACCCGTGGGATTACTGGGATAATTAAAATAGAGAATTTTAGCTTGTTCTGCAATAGAATCAGGAATCGATCCTAAATCAATGACCCAATCATTTTCCGGTTTCAAAATCAGAGAATGAACCTTTCCTCCCGCGATGACTGGCCCGCGAAAATGAACCGGATAGGAAGGACTCGGAACTAATACTAAATCCCCCGGATTAATATAAGCTAAAGCTAAATGACCTAATCCTTCTTTTGACCCTAATAAAGGTAAAGCTTCGCCATTGGGGTCGAGGAAAACGCCATAACGACGGTGATACCAATTGGTAATAGCCCGTCTAAAATTAGCAGTGCCTTCAAAGGGTGGATAGCCATGATGGGCCGGATTTCTTAACGCCTCAACGGCGGCTTCAACCACAGGTTGAGGGGTGGCGCCATCGGGGTTTCCCATGCCTAAATCAATTAAATCTAAGCCTTGTTGACGGGCGTTGGCTTTCAATTCATCTAAACGGGCAAAAACATAAGGCGGTAGGGCTTGTATCCGGTCAGCAGGGCTAATCCAATCTAATGTCATTGGTCAATGATGTTGTATGAAAACGAATAGGTTCAGGAGCAAGGAAAACAAAGAATTCAGGATTTAGGGTTCTGAATAATTGCATCTTTCACCCTGATCGGTGATTCTTTATTTTCCCCTGATGCGGTCTTCTTTTTTATTTCCCTTCTTAATTCTTAATTCTGACACTCTTTAATTCTTCAGTTTGGTTTCAACAATAGGGGCCGTTGTTGATACCATTGCCGCCATTAACTGTTCGGGAACCACTTTAAACGGTAAACGATGAATGTCAGAACGCTCATTACAAGCAACTTCGGCGGCGTGTCGCAGTTCGGCTAAGGTGATTTCTCCCATTCCCAAATCATTTAAAGTTTGGGGTAAACCTAAATCCGTGTAAAACTTTAATAATTGTTGTCTGGCGCTGGCGGCGAGTTGATTGCCTTGTACCATCTCCTCTAAACGCAATTGTACTAAAATCCCATAAGCGACTTTTTCCCCGTGTAATGTGCCATGACTCGCCACAACATGGGTTAACCCATTATGAACCGCATGGGCCGCAACGGTGCGACATTGAGCGCCCCCAATACCGCCAATAACACCCGCCAGTAAGACCGTTGCATCCACGACTTCCTGCCACGTTTCCCCTCCGTTGTCTTGTAAGGCAATTAAGGATTTTTGTAATAAAATATCTCGCAGCACTCTGGCTTGTTGTACCGCAGCAATCATGAAGGTTTGATCGGAATGTCCACTGCTGACGGAGGCTTCATACCATTTAGCGATCGCATCTCCAATCCCTGCAATTAAAGTCCGTTGGGGAGCAGTTTGAATTAAGTTATAGTCCAAAATCAATAAATCGGGACAGCGATCTAAACTGACATCATATAAAAATGCCCCCTCCTCAGAATAAACGTTAGAAAGTGCTGTCCAAGCGGCGCAGGTCGCCCCAGAGGTGGGAATGGTAACGATGGGGAGATGGGTTTGATGGGCGATGAGTTTGGCTGCATCCAGGGCTTTTCCCCCACCCGTCCCGATAATAAAATCGGCTTTATGGCTGCTGACGGCTTGATGTAGGGTTGTTAAGCTGGTTTCACTACAGTCTGTACCGTAGGATGCTTGGGCGAATTGGAGTTGATAACGTTCTAAAATAGGTTGTAGACTTTGAACCGTAAGAGCAAGAGAGCGATCGCCCCCAATGATTAAGGGCCGTTGACCAAAACGTGCGATCGCTTCTCCTGACGCAACTAAGGCGTTATTACTGCGTAAAACTTGGGCTGGGGCAATCTTTAAACTCACAACTGAAGTGGGCGTTAGATTGGTAGTTGAAGAGGTTTGAGGCATAGCAGGTTAAGTCAATGGTGCTAAATTTTTTACTTTACAGCATTGATCTCTAATTTGGGTAAAGGTTCTCCATGATTTTTGATTCCGCAGAAATGGTTTCACCCCAGTCAGAAATGAATAGAAGCCTGGAAATTGTGAAAGAGGGCTGTGTTTATGGGTTTTAAACCGAAAAAATTCTAGGATTTATGACTAGGATTTTATAAGTTGATTAATCAATTTTATCCTTAATTCTATCTCCCCATCAAACTCAAATTACGCTATCATCAGAATAGTGATGTGATCGAATTAACCTCTATGTATTTCACTTGGCTGGATAGTAATTCTTGGTTACTGGAAATAAGCGGAAAAAATGTTCTGATAGATCCTTGGTTAGTGGGTGCATTAACCTTTGGGAATATGAATTGGTTATTTAAGGGGGAAAGACGGAGCCCAAGACCCATTCCTGAAAAGATTGACTTAATTTTATTATCTCAGGGATTAGAAGATCATGCCCATCCTGAAACCTTAAAGCAACTCAATAAAAATATCCCGGTTGTGGGTTCTCCAAATGCGGCAAAGGTAGCCCAAGAATTGGGATATACTCAAGTTCGAGCCTTGGAACATGGAAGCACCTATTGTTTAGAAAACCAGATTGAAATTAAAGCACTTCCGGGTTCACCCATTGGCCCCACAACCCTAGAAAATGCCTATCTTTTGAAAGACTTAACAACAGGAAATACGGTTTATTATGAACCCCATGGCTATCATGCTCCTGAATTAAAAGATATGGCGACTATTGATGTTGTCATTACTCCTTTAATTAATCTTAGTTTACCTTTGGTGGGGCCAATTATTCGCGGACAACAAACAGCCTTAGACTTAGCAAAATTAGTGAAACCTCAAGTGATGTTACCCACCGCCGATGCAGGGGATGTTGTGTATGAAGGGTTGTTAGTTTCCCTATTAAAAGCAAGTGGAAATCTTGAGGATTTTCGCTCTATGTTAGCTAGGGAAAATCTATCTACACGGGTACTTAATCCTAAACCCGGAGAACGATTTGAAGTTTCCTTAGAACAGCGTTCTGTGAGTGTGGTTTAATTGATGAATCAGGACTAAGCTGTGAGTAGTGGGATAGAAATAACCCCAGCTATAGCCAGTCTAAATCAGTTGTATAAATGACTGAAAATCCAATTCATCGTAGGGGCGAGGCGCGCCTCGCCCCTACACTGGGATTTGTGTCCATTTTTTAGGATTAATAATCAGCCCTGATTATGAGGGTACAATTCATTTAGACTGGCTATATGTAAAAAACTGTAAAGATTGCGAAATTTCTTACGGTTTTAATCAGAGAGATTAGGTCAAATTAACTTTAAAAAATCGCAGCACAAACTGCCGCCCCAATTAATCCAACCTGGGAATTTAATACGATATGAACGGGGACTTTTGCTAAAATTGGTTTCATTCTGCCTTTATTAGAAAAAGCATCCATAAATTCGGGAGTTTCTAATAACGGTAAAATTTTAGGGGCAATTCCTCCAGCAATATATAACCCGTTATAAGGTAATAGTTTTAAAGCTAAATTTCCAGCTTCTGCCCCATAGGCTTCAACAAACATTTGCATTGTTTTTTCAGACAGGGAATCCTGTTTTTCTAATGCAGCTTGAGAAATTGCAGCAGCCGGATCAACGGTAACGTCTGCTAACCCAATTTGATGTTCCCAATCTTTAACAATTTCGGCAATTTCAGTAGAGACGCGCCATGGCGCGTCTTTAGCTAGATTGCGATCGCGTAAAAATTGATAAATTGCCACAATTCCAGGCCCAGAAACCACCCGTTCTACAGACACCCGATCAATATTATGTTTCGCTAATAAATATTTCATTAACTGAAATTCTAATTCAGAACGAGGAGCAAAATCTGTATGACCGCCTTCACAGGGATAGACTTTAATTCCATTCGTTAACGGAATAACAAAACATTGTCCTAAGCCTGTTCCTGCGCCAATTACCCCCATAGGAGAACCCGCTTGAGGTTGCCCTTTTTGTAAGGTTAAAACATCGCTTTCGGGCAAACCTGTCACCCCATAGCCAATGGCTTCAAAATCATTAATTAAAGTCACATGAGCAATGGCTAATTCTTTGCTTAAATGTTGAGCATCTAAGCGCCAAGGTAAATTGGTTAATTTTGCTGTTTGATTAACCACTGGCCCTGCAATGGCAAAACAAGCCCTTTCCGGTTGAGGAATATCACCCAGTTGTTGACTCGCAGCTTGCAAAAACAATTCAACAATGGGGACTAAATCAGGATAATCCCCACTCAAATATCGAAATTCATAGAGAGTTTTTAATCGTTCTTGAATTGTCGTTGATTCGACTGTGGTGGTAGCATCTACTAAGCGTAAAATCGTTTTTGTTCCACCAATATCTCCGGCTAATAATAAGGTCATATTTACATTGACTCATCCTTTACCTCTTTTATTGTGGCTCATCTGTATACTGAAGTCATCACTCTATCAGTAGAAACAGGGTTTATGGAACTCAACCTGAAACCGTGTAACAATAGAGCTAGTCCAAATTCTAAGTACAATCACTCAATATCATGCTGGTGTCGTCGCATTTACAAACTCAAGCTTCCCGCGTGGATTCCTCCAAACCAGAAATCGATTATGATGTCGTTATTGTCGGGGGTGGAATTGTGGGGGCTACTTTAGCCTGTGGGTTGAAAGATTCGGGGTTAAAGGTAACCATTATTGAATCTCAACCGCCAGAAGCCGCCATTGGGAGACGACAAGCTTATGCGTTAACCCTACAAACGGGACGTATTCTCAAACAAATCGGGGTTTGGGATGAGATTTTAGCTAAAATTACGACGTTTTATCAGATTAGTTTAAGTGATTCCGATTATCCGAATGTTGTTAAATTCCTACCGCAAGATTTAGGAACCAATGAGTTAGGATATGTGGGCGAACATGGGGTGCTGTTGTCAGCGATGTATGATTTTTTAGAACACTGTCCGAATGTTGTTTGGCAATGTCCGGCTATTTTAAAAACGGTTAATTATTATTCTGATTTTGTCGAAATTGAAATTGAAAAAGAAGGGAATTCTCAACGGTTTTGCAGTCGAATTGTAGTCGCCGCCGATGGGGCAAAATCTCGATTACGGGAAGAGGCGGAAATTAAAACTCACGGTTGGAAATATTGGCAATCTTGTATAGCCATGACGATTAAAACTGAAAAATCTCATGAAAATGTAGCCTTTGAACGCTTCTGGCCCAGTGGCCCTATGGGGGTTTTACCGTTACCTGGAAATCGTTGTCAAGTGGTTTGGACAGCCCCCCATGCAGAAGCGCAGGCTTTAAAAGAATTAGATGAAAGTGAGTTTTTGAATTTATTAGAATATCGTACAGGAGGATTATTAGGAAAATTAGAATTATTAAGCGATCGCTATGTTTATCCAGTACAATTAATGCAGAGCGATCGCTATATTCAACATCGATTAGCATTAGTGGGAGATGCCGCCCATTGTTGTCATCCTGTGGGGGGACAAGGATTAAATATGGGAATTCGAGATGCAGGAGCTTTAGTAGAAGTCTTGAAAACTGCCTATCAGAATAATCAAGATATCGGACAAGAAAAAATCTTAAAACGCTATGAAAGCTGGAGACAAAAAGAGAATTTAATTGTTTTAGGATTAACGGATTTCTTAGACCGAAGTTTCTCAGGAGATTGGATACCGAAAGTTAAGATACGTCGCCTGGGATTAGGAATATTAAAAAAGGTGAAAGTTTTTCGTTATTTAGCCTTACGATTAATGACGGGTTTAATCGGTCGTGCTCCCAAAATAGCCCTTTAAATTCCGTTAAGGCTTTTGCATATCTGCACTTTGACCTGTAGAATCACCATGAGGTAAAGGGTATTTATCAGCATCTAATGTTCGCAGGGGTACATTCAAATATTGCCTTGCTTGCTCCTCTGCAATTTTCTGATCTTGAGTTGTTTCAAATTGGTCTTCATCAAGGAGATGAGCTTTGTGTGCCGCTTCATCCGGTGTTGGAGTTGCGCCATTTTTCCATTTATATTTAAACGTCATGACAAACCTTAATGATTATCAATTTTTAGGATAAAGTTTTTTAAGGTTTTCTGCCTTCTATCAGAGGTGATAAACTAATCCTTTTAAATTTGAGTTCGGCGTAACGCTCTGAGTGTAAACTTACGCCGAACTTAGGTTAATTAAACCAATATCTCAAACATATTGCTAGTCATCAACTCTGCTTGGATGTTATTCAGCATCACTAAAGGTTGATTATTAAAACTAATTAAAGCTGATGTTCCGTCTTGAGTTAGAGTCAGTTGATTAAACGTTAAACCCTGACTCAATAAAATCAAATCTTGTCCGAGTTGGAAATCAGTAATTTGATCTAATCCTGTATCCGCAGCAATCACAAAGCGATCGCTTCCACTGCCTCCTATTAAACTATCATTTCCCAAATCACTAAACAACCAATCATCATTTGCACCTCCTTTGAGGGTATCCGCTTCTTTACCGCCATAGAGGGTATCATTGCCTTCACCCCCGCACAGTATACCGATGCCTTCATTAGCAGAAAGAATATCATTCCCTGCACCGCCCTGTAATTGTTCTAATTCCGAGGTATCTCTGATGTTTCCAGTTTCACCTGTACCGCCATAGAGCGTATCATCCCCATCGCCACCGCAGATAATATCACTGCCTTGATCTCCATAGATCAAATCATCGCCATTCTCCCCGTAGAGAATATCGTTGTCTTCGCCGCCATAGAGGGTATCATTGCCGTCCCCACCGATTAAGGTATCGTTAAACAGATTGCCATAAATAACATCATCCCCTGAACCTCCCCACAATAAATCCTCTGAAGGATCGGCTATCATATCTTGGGGGAAGTAACCGCCAAATAGGGTGTCATTGCCTTCGTCACCATAAACGGTATCTCGACCTAATTCACCCCGTAGCAGGTCATTCTGTTGACCGCCAAAGACAAAATCATCTCCTTCCCCGGCATAAATGGTATCGTTACCAATACCGCCTTGAATTAAATCATTATTCTCATAACCATAGAGAACGTCTTCTTCCTCCCCTTCGGGTGGAACACTACCATCAGTTACACTGCCAATTAAAGTATCATTGCCTTGATCCCCATAGAGGGTATCATTGCCTTGATCCCCAAAAATCAGGTCATTATCCTTCCCACCATATCCAATATCATTACCATAATCTCCGATTAAAGTATCGTCGTTCTCATTTGCAGACAGAAAATCATCTCCGTTACCCCCATTCAACCAATCTTGTCCAGTAAGATCACGACCCGATATTGGGGGAATATCATCAATGCCTCCAAATAAACTATCATTTCCTTCTTGACCTTGAAGGGTATCATTATCAAAACTACCCCGAAGTTGATCATTTCCTTGTCCCCCTTCTATCCAAGCCGTTCCTTCTCCCCCATCAACGCTATCATCGCCATCGCTACTATAGATATTGTCATCTCCGGGTAAGGCATCAATAACATCATCTCCTCCAAATGAGAAAATATTATCGTTTTCAGGTGTTCCTAGTAAATTATCATTCTCATTTGTACCGTTAATAGTAGTTGTGGCAATATTGGGAGAACTCAACCCTAAAACCGGACGTTCTGGAAAAACAACACTGGGTAATTCAGGAAGGGGAGGACAAAGATTACACTCATCATCGGGTACAAAAACCGGAGGGGATAAAGGTGCTATTGTCGGGGGTTCATCAACAGTAATATTAACAGTTGCGGTGCTAATTCCACCATTACCATCATTAACAGTATAGTCAAAACTCGCAGGGCCAATATAACCCGGAGTGGGAGTAAATACAACTTCTCCAGTATCAGGATTAAGATTAACTGTACCGTTATTAGGATTATTAACGGATTCAATAATTAAATTATCACCTTCTGGGTCGGTATCGTTATTTAAAGGGTTTATGGTGACAGGAGTATCTTGTTGAGTTGTAGCAGTATCATCAACAAGGATAGGCGGTTGGTTGGGAATTTCATCAACAGTAATATTAACAGTTGCGGTACTTGTTCCCCCGTTTCCATCATTGACAGTATAGTCAAAACTCGCAGGGCCAATATAACCGGGTGTAG
>NZ_JADEWU010000163.1:0-1253 GCF_015207485.1 Planktothrix mougeotii LEGE 06226 | reverse complement strand
AACGTGAGTTCGACAGAGTGCGATCGCCTCTAAACAGCAGAGTAGAAAAGCGATGTGCTTCCGGCAGGATGGGGTAGGTGAGATCGCTTCGCCACCGCTTGGGACGGTCGGAGCGGTTCAACACTCATAGAGGGAGGGTGATAATTGAATCTAAAAATCCAATAAAATCAAGACATATAAAAAACTCAAGCCAAAAGAAATAAAAGTTAACAGAGGTGTGTATGGAATCAAGATCATCCCACTTAGATATTACAGAAGTTTTTTGTGATGTAGATGATTTTTGCCAAGTATTTGAACCGTTATTAGAACAAATGTTATTACCTGAGATTAGCGGTCAAACACGGCAAAAAACGCGAATGACTTTAAGCGAGATTATGACGATTCTGATCGGATTTCATGGCTCTCGCTACAGGACATTTAAAGATTTTTATCAATTACAAGTGACGCCATATTGGTCAAAGGCAATGCCTAACCTGGTAAGCTATAATCGGTTTGTAGAATTAATGTCTTATGCACTATTAGCATTATGTTGTTACTTCAATTATTGTTGTAAAGGAGAAGTGACAGGAACAAGTTTCATTGATTCAACTGCCTTAAAAGTGTGTGATAAAAATAGAGCAACGAGCCATAAAGTCTTTGCTGGGCTGGCAGAGTGGGGAAAAAGTTCAATGGGATTCTACTTTGGATTTAAGTTACATTTAGTGATTAATGATTATGGAGAAATTTTAAATTTTCAAGTGACTCCCGCTAATGTAGATGACCGAAAAGTTGTTCCTGAACTAACAGAGGGGATAGTGGGAAAACTATTTGGGGATAAAGGATATATTTCGGAAAAGCTGTTTAAAAAATTACAAGAAAAAGGATTAGAACTGATTACTCGATTGAGAAAAAACATGAAGAATAGACTGATGCTATTATCAGATAAAATGAACTTAAGAAAGAGAGGAATAATTGAATCTGTCAATGATCAATTAAAAAATCTTTGCCAAATCGAACACACCCGGCATCGGAAAGTCGCTAATTTTATGGTGAATCTAGTAGCGGGAATGATTGCTTATACTTATCAGCCGGAAAAACCATCTCTTTATGACCGCCCTGAACCTGTTTATTTCTTTTAAAATTTAGAATTTGTACGCTTAGAAAATTTGTTTGGCTCATTGTGGGAAAAAATGGCAGTGATTTCCCCAAAGTTATCATGACACCTTTGGGTACGATGGGGATTGATTCGAGCGATCGCTTCGTCGAACTCACGT
>NZ_JADEWU010000059.1:0-36122 GCF_015207485.1 Planktothrix mougeotii LEGE 06226 | reverse complement strand
CCCACCTTAGCGATCGCATCTTTCCCCAATACTTCCGCTTGTATTACAGATGGTGTGTGTGGCTTTGTTTTACCCACCTTAGCGATCGCATCTTTCCCCAATACTTCCGCTTGTATTACAGATGGTGTGTGTGGCTTTGTTTTACCCACCTTAGCGATCGCATCTTTCCCCAATACTTCCGCTTGTATTACAGATGGTGCGTGCGGCTTCGCCTTACGCACCCTACAGTCTGTGGTTCTATGGATATAAACCCCGATCCATTAAGGCTTGGGCGACACGACCCACGCCTAAAGTATAAGCTGCTAATCGCATGGAAACGCCCCGGAGTTTTGCTCGTTCACTAACACGAGAATAAGCTTGTACCATCAGGTTTTCCATTTCGTGGTTCACCCGTTCTTCATCCCAAAAAACAAAGGATTGACCTTGCACCCATTCTAAATAACTGACAACCACACCTCCAGCGTTGGCTAAAATATCGGGTAAAACGATAATTCCTCGCGCTTCTAACATTTGATCCGCTAATAATGTAATCGGTGCATTAGCAGCTTCAGCGATCATTTTCGCTTGAATTTGATCGGCATTTTCTTCGGTAATTTGATCTTCCATAGCCGCCGGAACTAAAACATCACAAGCTAATGTTAATAATTCGGCATTGCTAATCGGTTCACTATCAGGAAATCCCGCTATACTATGATTGTTGTGGGCAGCGTAGGCTTGCAGGGCTGGAATATCTAAGCCATTTTCCGAATAGATCCCGCCAGATACATTGGAAACTGCTAAGACCGTCGCGCCTGCTTCATAAAACAGTTGAGCCGCCGCCGCACCTACTTTTCCGAAGCCTTGAATTACAATTGCTACACCTTCAAGGGTTTTGCCCATTTCGGCTAAGGCTTCCCGCACGGAAATCATCACACCCCGTCCGGTTGCCATATCTCGTCCTTTTGAACCTCCCACAGATAACGGTTTCCCGGTCACAACCCCTAGCACCGCTCGCCCCATATTCATTGAATAAGTATCCATGATCCAGGCCATTTCACGGGAAGAGGTTCCCACGTCGGGGGCTGGAATATCGGTTTCTGGCCCAATATCTTTGATCAGTTCACTGGCATAACGACGGGTGATCCGTTCTAATTCATTTAAACTATATTGATGGGGATCAAAGCCAATGCCACCTTTAGCACCCCCGTAGGGAATGCCTAATAAGGCACATTTCCAGGTCATTAACATGGCTAAGGCGGAAAGTTCCCCCAAGTTCACGGAGGGATGATAGCGTAAACCACCTTTATAGGGGCCAAGGACATCACAGTGTTGAACTCGATGTCCCGCTAACACCTCAACTTTACCGTTATCGAGTTTGACGGGAATGGAAACAGTGACGACTTTGCGGGGTTGTTGTAAGACCACCAGGATATTGTCATCGAGATTTAATTCAACCGCCGCTTGTCCCAAATAGCTACAAGTCCGATCATAGGGGCAAATATAAGCCGGAGTCGGTGCCGGATTCATTCTGACAGGAGAGGATACCATCGTGCAGACCTCCATCAGTAATCGCTGAATTTGTCTTCTATCTGTAGCCTAACCTGTGATCCCGAAGAAAAGGTTAAATTTGTAATAATTGTTACAGAATTTTACGTTTATGAGTGATATGGGAGGGAATGGGGAATTACGAATTACGAATTACGAATTACAAACAGGGAATAGCTGATGACGGTTGCCTGATGACTGGTACAGACGCGCCTTGGCACGTCTCTACTGATAACTGATGACTGATAACTGATGACTGTTAACTGATGACTGTTAACTGATGACTGTTAAGGGTTGCACCCAGGAAACCCATTGATCTCGTCCTTGTTTTTTGGCACTGTAGAGAGCTTGATCGGCTTCGGTGATTAAGTCTTGGGGAAGTTGATGGCAGTGGGGAATTTGACTGGCGATGCCTAAACTGATAGTAACAATAGATTTCCCGTTAGGAGTATTGGCATGGGGAATCATTAAGTTTCTAACTGTAGATTGAATTTTGTCGGCGACACGATTGGCTTGTTCAGGATTCGTATTCGGTAAAATAATCGCAAATTCCTCTCCACCATACCGAGCTAAAAGATCCGTTGAGCGGAGGATTTTTTGAATAGATCGAGCAATATTAATTAAGCATTGATCTCCGATAGGATGCCCATAGAAATCGTTAAAAAGTTTAAAATAATCAACATCAAATAAAATCAACGTTAAATAGTGATGCTTTTCTTGAGCAGCTTTCCAATTCCGATGAAAAATGATATCAAAATAACGACGATTAGCAATCCCAGTTAATCCATCTCTACGAGCCAGTTTTTCTAATTTTAAATTGGCGGTTTTCAGATCTTGCAAGGTTTGGCTTAATTTCTCGGCTTGGGAACGAGTTTGGGCTAATAAATCCGAGTGGCTAAGGGCAATACTAAACTGGGCTGCTAATTGTTCTACAAATTTGAGTTCATTGTTTGTCCATTCACGGCGACGATCGCATTGATGAATACACAGTAACCCCCAAAGGGTTTTACCATTCATTAAGGGGGCGACAATTTGAGCTTTAATTTGAAATTGTTCTAATAATTGAAGATGGCAATCTTTTAAGTTCGCTTCATAAATATTATTTAAAACTTGCATTCGACCTTGGTGATAATCCATCGCATATTTTTCTCCAAAACATCGATCATAAATTGGATGGGCTAATGCAGAATCATAGATCGGTAAAACGCTTTCAGAAACAAATTGACCTAAGCAATAACTGGATTCTGGATCAAAGCGGAAGACTCCCACCCGGTCAGCATTCAGGGCTTTGAGAACTTCTCTAGCAGTGGTTTTAAATAAAATATCTAAATCTAAAGATTCCCGAATGGTGGAAATGACGCTTAATAAAATTTGTTGTTGTTCACTGGTTTTTTCTAAATCTTTGGCTTTTTGTTGCGTCTGAGCTAATAATTCAGCTTGCTGAACTGCAAATCCTAAGTGAGTCGCAACTTGAGCTAAAAATTCCACTTCTGAATCGTGCCATTCACGAGGTTTAGAATGTTGATAAGCTGCCAAAACTCCCCAGAGTTTGTGTTGTGTAAAAATCGGAGCCGTTGCATAAGCTCGAATTCCAAACTGAAGTAAAACATCAACATGACATTGAGATAATCCAGCTTCAAGGACATCAGAAACCACTAAAGTTTGATTTTCCCGATATCGCCCCCCCTGGTTCTCCTGAAGATAACTATCAATCCAAACGGTATTTTTGCCTAACTTTTCTTCATCAATCCAACCGGGTTCAGCAAATTCAAAGTCACTGACAAATTCTCCACCCCAATCTTCATGGAAACGATAAACGGCAACTCGTTCTGCTCCTAAGAGTTTACAGGTTTCTTTGGTTGTAGTGCGAAAAACATAATCGATATCTAAAGACGCTCGAATTTTACTAATCACTCGATAAAGAGCATTCTGCTGTTGCTTCATCTGCTCATTCTTAATGGTTTCTAGTTGGAGTTTAGCTTCTAACTCATCCAGACTTGCTAATCCCAATAACTGATAACTCCAATTCAGGAAGGGACGCAGGATTGTCGCCAAGCCAAATAATTTTTTTTTATACAACATTAGCAAAGCATTCTGTTCAAGAATTTTGATTCTTTTAAGTATTCAATATACCGCAGAAGCTTACACCCTATCTGATGATTTTTTGATCACATTTCCATTGCAAAACTCAAGGAATTCTATTGAGAGTATACAGACCGGGGAAAGTTTAGTCCTTATGGGATCGGTTGTCCTGAAGTCAAAAAAACCAAACCCGCATCCTGTCTAGGATTTCAAGCTTGATCTAATATCAACAATCCTCTAAAAAGGGCGTTCGATGTTAGTTCTCAAATCCATTTCAGCGCGGGTTATGCACAGGAACTAGGACTCTGTGAATCAGGGTTTATTTCCCCTAAACTCTCTTTAGAGTGTAAGTTCCAATGGACAAACACAATGACTGTCTTTTAACCATTGTTCTCCGACTTGCTTTAAAGCGACTAAAACCGGTTGAAGTTCTAATCCCTTCTCCGTCAGAGAATACTCTACACGCGGGGGAATTTCAGCATAAACGGTGCGGTGGATTAACCCATGTTTTTCCAACTCCCGCAACCGAACTGTTAGGGTTTTGGTACTAATACCGGGTAACGCCTCTAACAGTTCATGGGTGCGTTGGTTTCCGCGAAATAACTCCCGCAGGATAGAGATTGACCATTTTGTTCCGATTAATTCCAGAATAAACTCAATCGGACACATCATGTCTAGGCATTGGTTACTGTCCCATACCTCGGTAGTCTTGTAACATTCCTTAACTTTCATTCGCGCCTCCTAAAAAAACTTAATGTTTTTTAAAATATCTCTCAGAAGCCGATCTGTCGCCATTCTTTCCATTAGGTAACTAAGACTATTTTACCAAGAGGGATGTCGATTTCCAACAGACGCAATAAGATAAAAGTAGGATTAATTAAACGTCGAGTATTCACTCAGCCACCTAAACTCAATCCAATTCAAACTAAATTGAACTCGACGCTTAAACATTAGGGATCAACCATTTACGATTTTAGAGAAAACACTAAATCTGTCTGAAGGTAGATAGAAATAGCCTTTTCTCTCAACAGACTTATTTTGCAATAAAAGTACATAATCACTATCTAAGGATTAGGTAGTTAGTTTGATTTGGAGTTATTTAAACCATGTTAAAAACCTTACCCTTTAAACCCTTATCTCAATATAAAGAACAAGCCTTAATTCTCTGGTTTGATCAAGTCGGAATTGAGGATGTTGGTTTAGTTGGCGGAAAAAATGCCTCCCTAGGAGAGATGATTCAACAGTTACAACCTAAAGGAATTAACGTTCCTCAAGGGTTTGCTATTACTGCTTATGCTTATTGGTATTTCATTACCTATGCCAATTTAGAACAACAACTCAAACAATTATTTGCGGGTTTAGATGTAGAAGATATTAAAAATCTTCGTCTTCGCGGTCAACAAGCGCGATCGCTAATTTTAAATACTCTATTTCCACCCAAATTAGAAGGCGAAATTGTAGCCGCTTATCAAAAACTTTGCGATCGCTATGGTCAAAATACCGATGTCGCCGTGCGTTCCTCCGCCACGGCTGAAGACTTACCCGATGCCAGTTTTGCAGGTCAACAAGAAACCTACTTAAATATTAAAGGAGCCAAAGCCGTCTTAGATGCAACTCGCTATTGTTTTGCCTCTATTTTTACCGATCGCGCCATTTCCTATCGTACCTTAAAAGGGTTTGATCACTTTAATATTGCCCTCTCCGTTGGTATTCAAAAAATGGTACGTTCCGACTTGGCGACATCGGGGGTAATGTTCTCCATTGATACCGAAACTGGATTTAAAAATGCTGCCTTAATTACAGCAGCTTACGGGTTAGGAGAAAACGTCGTTCAAGGTGCAGTAAACCCCGATGAATATCTGGTGTTTAAACCCACATTACGGGAAGGATTTAAACCGATTTTAGAAAAACGCTTAGGCACAAAAGCGGTTAAAATGGTGTATGAACTGGGACAAAAAACGAAAAATGTAGAAGTCCCGATTTCTGAACAGAAAAAATTTGCTCTTTCTGACGAAGAAATTCTAAAATTAGCCCAATGGACAGTGATGATAGAAGATCACTATTCCCAAGTCCGACAATGCTATTCACCGATGGATATTGAATGGGCAAAAGATGGCTTAAATGGAGAGTTATTTATTGTCCAAGCTCGTCCAGAAACGGTACAATCTCAAAAAACCGGACGGGTTTTACAACATTATAAATTACAAGGCAAAGGTCGAGTATTATTTACAGGTCGGGCTGTAGGCGATAAAATTGGGCAAGGAAAAGCTCGTGTCATGACCAGTGTTAAAAATATGGATCAGTTTCAAGCGAGAGATGTATTAGTCACCCATAAAACTGACCCCGACTGGGAACCCATTATGAAGAAAGCCAGTGCTATTATTACCAACTCTGGAGGCAGAACTTGTCATGCGGCGATTATTGCACGGGAGTTAGGAATTCCCGCTATTGTGGGTTGTGTCAATGCAACGGAAGTGTTAAATACGGGAGATAAAATTACGGTTTCCTGCGCCGAAGGAGAAGCCGGAAAAGTTTATCAAGGGTTAGTTCCTTTTATTATTGAAGAAACCGTATTAGACCATCTTCCCAAAACCCAAACTAAAATGATGATGAATGTGGGAAACCCGGAAGAAGCGTTTAAATTGTCTGCTATTCCCAATGATGGTGTTGGGTTAGCTCGTTTAGAATTTATTATTGCGAATCACATCCAAACCCACCCCTTAGCATTAATTCATTTTAATCAATTAGAAGATGAAGCCGTTAAACAACAAATTGCTCAATTAACGGAACATTATGATCATAAACCGGATTTCTTTGTTGATAAACTCGCTCATGGAATGAGTATGATTGCGGCGGCTTTTTATCCGAATCCTGTGATCGTGCGGATGAGTGATTTCAAGAGTAATGAATATGGGAATTTGTTGGGGGGTCAACAATTTGAACCGCAGGAAGAAAACCCGATGATTGGTTGGCGGGGTGCGTCCCGATATTATGATCCGAAATATCGAGAAGCATTTGCGTTAGAATGTGAAGCTTTAAAACGGGTGAGAACTGAAATGGGATTAGCTAATGTGATCCCGATGATTCCCTTTTGTCGGACACCAGAAGAAGGACAAAAAGTGTTAGCGGAAATGGCAAAACACGGGTTAGTTCGCGGAGAAAACGGCTTACAAGTCTATGTGATGTGTGAATTACCGAGTAATGTTTTAATGGCGGACGAGTTTTGTCAAGTGTTTGATGGCTTCTCTATTGGGTCAAATGATTTAACCCAATTAATGTTAGGATTAGATCGGGATTCTGCGTTAGTCGCTCCTATTTTTGATGAACGAGATGAAGCCGTAAAACGCATGATTGAAATGGCGATCGCAACGGTTAAAGCCTACAATCGTAAGATTGGAATTTGTGGTCAAGCTCCCAGTGATTATCCTGAATTTGCACGTTTCTTAGTGGAATTAGGAATAGATTCCATCAGTTTAAATCCTGATTCGGTGTTGAGGACAACTTTGGATATTGCTGAGATGGAAGCATCCCGCTAGGGACTTAAAAGATTGAAAAGTGGTGTAAGTTAACGACTGCTTTAGCGAATTCATCCTAAAGCAGTTTTTCTCAGGGTTTGTCATTACCTCCCAGAAACCGGGTTTTTCTACAAAGATTAAGGTAAAAAAACCCAATTCACTCAAAAACCCGGTTTCTATTTTTTTAGTTAAATTATAGAAAGGATCAATCCTTAATCTTAAATTTGTATTAAATATCAACAGCGTCAACCCTTGTAACTCAGAACCCTTTATGGAAACTCAACCTCTTCATTGTGTGTTAATTTGTCAACATCAGTCTTGTCAGCGACAGGGTTCGGTTGCAGTTCTGGAGGCTTTTGAAAATTATAAGATTGAGGGAGTAATAATAGAAGCCAGTGGTTGTCAAGGTCAATGTAATATTGGCCCGACGGTGCGAGTCACTCCCGATGAAATTTGGTATTATCGCGTTAAACCGGAAGAAGTTCCCCTGATTGTTGAACAACACCTCAAACACGGTGAACCCGTCCAAGATAAACTTAACCCCCGCATTCATCCCCGCTATCAATATTCTTAACTCGTTGTTGCGATTTATTAATCATAAAAAATCGACACAAATCCCAGTGTAGGGGTGAGGTAACCTCGCCCCGAAGATTAATTGGATTTTAATATTAATCTACTGTTCTAATCGTAAATTTTAATAGAATATCACTCATCTATAGTATCTGTTTGGATAGAAGATTGAGGAATTAAATAAATTAAACCTGAAATTAAAGTTAATCCCACAGAAACCCAGAATAAAATTAAAGTGGGAAGTTTCCAACTGTCCGGTAAGGGTGCAATGAGAAAAGCGATCGCTAAAATTTGACTGACTGTTTTTAATTTACCCCAAATATTTGCCCCAGAAATTTGAGTTTGATTCACCCGCCATCCAGCAATTGTCAGTTCCCGTGCTAACATTAAAAAGACTCCCCAAGCTGGGATTTTTCCTAATTCAATAAAGGCTAATAAAGGCGCAAAAACCAATAATTTATCTACCAAAGGGTCAAGAAATTTTCCTAAATCTGTCACTTGATTCAGTTTTCGAGCCAAATATCCATCTAACCAATCTGTACTCGCAACAATCAAAAAAATTCCCAAACAAATCCAACGGTTTGTAACGGTTGGATCATGTAAACCATATAATAGAAAGGGGACTCCCAATAAACGGGAAAAAGTAATCCAAGTCGGTAAATTCATAAATCAGTTATTAGTTATCAGTTGTAGGGGCGGGGTTACCCCGCCCGTACTCAGTTATCAGTTATCAGTAAAAAAGTTTAAAGTTGATTGACTCTTAACTTCTAGCTCTTACACTGATCTGTAATTAATGATAACTGATAATTGATTGAGGTTCTTCCCAAGTTTGATGAGAATTTTGGCTTAACTGGCTTAAATATTGCCGAGTAATATCAGCGCGATCTAAACTTACAAAATAATGGTGATCCACATCTTGATAAAATAATGCTCCTTCCAGGAGTCCTTGATAATCGGGGTTAGTTTGAGATTCCAGAGTTAACCAAACCGCCTCAGTGCTTGAAGGAATTAAACCTGGGGGTAATGTTCCATTTAAAATTGCTACAATCCGATCTTGACAGGAACGAGTATTGATTCCTCGATTTTCTAAGAGTTGATTGACTTCTGACAAAGATAACGGTTGTTCTTGAAATACTCGTAAAAGTTCAGCTAAAATAAAATAATCACTGTATTGATGTCGGGATACATCCAAAACTTTAAAATAAAGGGGTAAAACCGCTAAACCCCAAGCTAATCGACTACAATGGGAATAATTATTATCAGAATTCTCTGGGTTTCGGGGGCTATCTTGAGTAATCAACGCATTCGGTAATTTTTGGCGTAACCAACGGCTAAAGGTCGGCCAAGTGCTATTTCCCCCCGTACAAATTGCTTGATTAATGCCAACAGGAGAGATCCCTTTTTGACTAAACAGATGATTGAGTTCTCGATTTAACTGTTGTACAAAAGGAATCAAAATCTTTTGTTCTAAATCCTGTTGAGAAACCTCCCAAGAATAGTTATTTAATTTCAAGATATAATGATCGGTTTGCTGAAGTTTAAATTTGAGAAGTTCAGCAATTTCTAATAATTTTAATCCCGCCTCAGAACTCTGTAAAATCTGTTGTAAACGATAACGTTTGGTTAAATCAGGATGTCCGGGTTGGGGGGAAACAAAATCAGGAATATCAAAAGTTTGGAAGGGTGAACCTTCTGGATGCAGCAAAAGTTGAGTGATAATATCCTGATTAAACGCATCTCCACCATAGGCGACCTGATGACAAACGACCTGGGAAGCCGAAAACTCCCTTAAATCTTGAGGTAGGGTTGCTACCGCCATTTCAGTAGTTGTAGCTCCAATATTCAGCATTAAAATTGTGCTGTTTGGATCAGGAGAATTGAGATGAAATTGATATAATAAAGTGGCGATCGCATCTTCAATAATAAAAATTTGTTCAGGACGTTTTACCAGTCCTGCGGCTAATGCTGCTTCTCGAAGATTAAACCGATAAGCTTCGGTTGCGCCAACTGGACACCCTAAAATTATCCCCCCTAAAGCCATTAAAGCTTGTTGAAATTCCTCGCCATCAAGTCCCACAGCACCAAGGCGATAAATATTGGGTAAGGCGATACTGGGACAATTTACCCGGTTTCGTTCTATTAATCGCGGAGTTCCCCGACCCTGCAAAACCCGACTAGGATTTAATGTAGACAATAATGCTGTCCACGCTTCTTGAAATCCTCCCAAAAAAATAGACTGTTGTTGTGACCATTGAATCATGGGAAAGGCCGTTAACCTAGAGGAATCATCACCTCGGTAATAGGGAATTGCCAAATTTAATAAGGGTTTAAAATGTTGCAAGTGGCTAGGTGTCGCTTCCTCCTGGGAATTAACATAATAGACTTGACACGGAAGCCGAAACGTGAAAGGAAGATCCTCAACTTCCGAGAGTTCCGTGTGTTCTGCTTGCCAATAAATGGGATAAACTTTACGGGTGTCCCGATGAAACAAGGCGGCAGATAATCCCGTTGTTCCTAAATCAATCCCTAAATACCATTGAGTCTGTTGTCTCAACAATTCTAAAGCAGAAATATCCGTCTCAATACCTGAATCCTGAACCATCATCATTAATCATTAATCAGTTATCAGTTATCAGTTATCAGTTATCAGTTATCAGTTATCAGTTATTAGTTATCAGTTATTAGTGAATTAACTCTTAACTTTTAAAGACAAGCCATAGCCCATCTCTACACTGATTACTGATAAAATTCTTGACTCAACGCTTCCAAACTGAGTGAATTGTCTTCTTCTTGTTCATTCTCCAACCGGAGGGGAGTTTTCTCAGCTAGATTCAAACTATTAAAGACATCATCTAAGGTTAAATCCGAAAAACTTTGTAGAGATACCAAATTTTCGGCCTCTTCCGATGTAACATTCAAAGGTTTAACACTGAGAGAAGGAACTGATTGCACGGAACGGGGTTCCATGCCCATATCTCTAAATAAATCTTCAAAGGTAATGACTTCTTCAGGCGAGGATGATTTGGGGACTACTTCTAGGGTTGGTTTTTTATTAGTTATGGGTTGAGATTTAAGTTGAGGATTGAGTGGTTTTTCGGATAAATTTTGGGTCGAAAAACTGATTTCTGATTTTGATTCTACTTGCTCTAAATCAAACAAATCAGCTTCTAAAAATTCCAAAGTATTGCGACCAATTAATAACCGAGAATCAACTTGATCACTCGTTTCTTCTAAGGAGATTGGAAGCAAATTTTCATCCGGGGAAGCTTGAATATACTCATCCGTTTCCCAACTGGCGGTCTGCTTCTCAATATTAGGCGCAGGAGATTTTTTCACCGTTGGAATAGCTGTCAGCATTTCTTGAGTTCTGGCAGGCACCACACCTACATTAGCAGGGGATTCATCCTCAAAGGTAGGTTCTTCAAAAATATCGCTTAAATCTGCTAAGGTTTCCTCAAAGGGATTAGACACCGTTGGAATCGAGAACTCAGCAACAATAGCATCAGACTCCAAATCCTTAGATTCTTGGGAAACTTCTGGGTTCGATTCATTGAACAAATCCAAAGAATTCAGACTGAGAACAGGTTCATTTTGTATTGATTCTGTTGTTGTTTTTGAATCCTCTAATAATTCTTCTGTGTCTCTATTAAAATCTGATTCATTCCCCCCTGGCAGCCCTTCAGCATCCGTTGGTGTTTCCTCATCTAATAATAGAGTCTCTATATCTTCGGAAAAATCCTCCTCATCTTCATCAAATTCCTCAAGGATTTCTACATCTTCCCCAAATAAATCGATTTCCTCTGATTCGGTAATATTAACAATCAAGGATTCTTTCTCTGCTTCTAGGGAACCGACATCTTCCCCAAATAAATCGATTTCCTCTGATTCGGTAATATTAACAATCAAGGATTCTTTCTCTGCTTCTAGGGAAACAGCATCTTCCCCAAATAAATCGATTTCCTCTGGTTCGGTAATATTAACAATTAGGGATTCTTTCTCTTCAGCCCCGTTAAATAATGCTTCTAAGTCTAAATCAGCATCAGAACTTTCTGGCTCTAACACCGACTCATCCCAAGCCAAGGAAAAGCCGGGTTCCTCCGGTCTTAACTCCAACTCCTCTTCAATAGTCCGAGGAGATTGAACCTCAACGGGCGATAAAGGTTGAAGGGTGTCCGGTTGTTTCCCTTCTTCCTCTTGTGCTTGAGCCATCTCCTGAGTCGAGGTAAAACCCACATCAGGTTGTCTGGGAACTTCTGCCCCCGCATAGGGTAAAAATTCCTCAACCGTAAAAGATAACTCCTGAGCAGAGGAAACCGGAGGAGTTATCACAGACTGTACGATTTCCGGTTCTCTGTTCTTTGTTGCCTCTAATCCAATTACAGGGGATTCAGATTCCGTTAATTGTAACGAAGACTGTAAATAGGAAGACGTTTCTTGACCCACCTGTTGAGCCAGTTGGTTAACCAACGTTGTAAACATCACTTCCCCTTGTTTCCCCAAACTGTGCATCCGTTCCAAACTTTGAGACAGGGAATCAGAATAAGTTTGTAGATTCCGTTGTAACGCTTCAAAAATCACGCTCAGACTTGAATCTAACGTCATCAACAAATGATCCGATTGAGCTTGCAACTGTCGCATCTGTTCTAGGCGTTGGGCTGGCGTCAGACTAGAAACAGAAGTTTGTGACCCGTCCGAGGGGTTGGCGGGCAGGGCTGGAAGGGAATTAGATTCAGTCAATAAAACCGAATCTAAAAAGCGGTTTTCAATATGGTTAAGGGTTTCAGTAACATTATGAATCAAACTATCCTGTAATCGAGTCATGAACTCCTGCAAAAATTCACGACTGAGTTGTTGTTGATAGGATGGGGGCTGGATTTGTGCCAGAGTTTGGGCTTTTCGGGCTTCTAATTGTTGAATTTCTTGGACTAAACTCCGTTGTTGAGTGCGTAAGTGATCGACCTCTTCTTGAAGAGGTTGAGTGAGATGGGTACGCAGATAAATCATTTCCCGGCGGATGGCTTGCCATAGTGGTTCTCGCATTCCCGGTGATTCAGGTTGATGGGTCTCCATCGGCGACAGGAGAGCCCCCTCGTCTACCTGTTGCTGAAGAAAGACCAAATACTTTCGCACACGCTCTAGGACTTGACGGGAGCGTGTGACAGTTTCCCCAAAGACAACCCAAGGTAAACGTAAGTTGGGTTGGCTTAGAACCTCGTCAATTTCGGCGATGAGTGCCTGGATCTGATCCTTCTGAACGTTCAAGGCTGAACCCTCTCAATAATCATTGGTTGATGCGTTCTGTACGTTCCTAACTCCACAATCGCTTGATCTTCAGGATTCCCCAGATTAAAGCAATTGTTATCTACATAATATGTTAGGCTTCAGAAGCACTCAAGTAGCCAAGTTAAGATTTTGGGGTGGATTGGAACAGGGCGACCGAGGGGCAACATTGTTAAAAACTAAACCAGTTTAACTTTTTTGTGTCCTAATCGCTCTAAAATAGAAAGTTGCCTAATCATTTGTTATTCCTGTTGGAATCAACAGAGGCATAATCTTAGTTAATATGATAGGGGGAATTTTGGGAGGATTGACACTCTTGATCACTAATTCTCCTGACGGACAATCCACTAAAAACCCACTTTCTTGATTAGCTACTGAAGATTGCGAATTTATAAGTAGTATGACAGCCTCATGGAAGATCGGTATTTCTCCCGTGACAATCAATCTGATATCCACAAGATGATCCGCTCAACGCCTTTCTTTGAAGGCTTGCCGACTGATGCAGCTGATAAAGCAACATCTCATATTGTGGGTCGAAACCATCCAGCAAACCAAGTTATTTTGTTAGAAAATGACTGGGGGAGTTCCGTTTACTTTATTTTGGATGGTTGGGTCAAAATTCGTACCTATAATTTGGATGGTAAAGAAGTAACGCTAAATATTTTAGGTAAGGGTGAACTCTTCGGAGAAATGGCAGCCTTAGATGAAGTTCCCCGGTCTACGGATGTGATCACATTAGCTCCCACCTTAATTGGGAATATGCCGGCTCAGGATTTCGTGGAGTTAATTACAACGGAGCCTCGCGCCGGAATGCGACTGGCTCAGTTAATGGGGAGGCGTTTGCGTCAGGTGAATCGACGTCTACGATTGCGTGAATCCGATAGTACCTCACGGGTTGCTGATATTTTACTCTTTCTGGCCGAAGGTCAGGGAAAAAGCTCCAACGAAGGAACCCAAATTCCTAACCTTCCCCATCGAGAGTTAAGTGGTTTAAGTGGATTGGCACGAGAAACGGTAACTCGCGTTTTGAGTAAACTAGAAAAGAAAGGCTTAATTCATCGGGAACGAGATATTTTAAGTATTCCTGATGTCCACGCCCTAGAACGGATGCTGGTCTAATACAATTCTATTCCCGATTGCATGAGTGATTTTTCCCCATCGAGATCCCCGGCTTGCTCCTCTGAATCTGATCATCAGAGTGTTGCATCCGTTGATTGTGATCCCTTCTCTCCCTCAACTTCAAGTTCTGTGCCTTCGATATCTCCTTCCCATAAAGACGCGCTCATCCTAGTTGAAACTGCGTTTTTGGCGAGTGCGGCGAGTTTAATTTGGTTTGTTAATTATTATTTCCCGATGGGGCCAGTGCTGCGGTTATTTTTCTGTTTACCGATGGCACTGTTATATTTACGTTGGGGAAAACGAGCCTCTGTGATGGGGGCTGTAGCTTCATTTTTATTATTATCGGTATTGATGGGGCCGACTCGCAGTATTGTGTTTTTGATTCCCTATGGCTGGTTAGGGGTGGTCTTGGGAGGAATGTGGAAACGGGGTAAACCTTGGTGGATGTCTATTTCCATTGGGTCTGTGATTGTGGCGATTGGTTTTTTCTTTAAGTATTGGTTACTGTCAATTCTTCTGGGACGGGATCTGTGGGCCTATGGCACTGTCCAAATTGCTTCCCTAGCGGAATGGATTTTTATTAAGTTAGGGATTTTGGCTCAACCGAGTTTAATGTTAGTGCAAGCGATCGCTGTTTTGATGATTTTTATTAATAGTATTGTCTATTTATTTGTAGTTCATCTGGTATCTTTGCTGTTATTAGATCGCCTTAATAGCCCGATTCCTCGCCCTCCGAAATGGGTACAAGTTTTATTAGATTATGAATAAACTGTTGGAACATATTTAAACTTTAACCTTCGGTAACTTGACCATAAAGGTTGTTCCTTTCCCCTCTCCACTTTCAACCTCAAGGGTTCCTTGATGGGCTTCGGTAATACTCTTGGCTAAAAATAATCCTAATCCCCAGCCTGCTTGATCCTCAGCACTAATAGTTCGACGGAATTGTTGAAATAGGATTGATTGAGCCTCTAGGGAAATCGGCTTGCCTTGATTATGGATAGTCAGGTTAACCTGTGTTTCATTGTGCTGGAGTGTAAGGGTAATTGGCGTACTCGGATCACCATATTTCACTGCATTAATGGCTAAGTTTTCAATCACCCGCCGTATTTCTTTGCGACTGCAATAAATCCTGATATCAGCATCACAGACAACAACAAATCGCTCTCCATAAGCGAAGTTCAAATCCTCCACTACTTCCTGAAGGAGTACCTCTAAACTGCATTCTTCAAATTTCATTGTTAAGCTCTGTCCTGCCCGTAGCCGACTCGCATCCAGCAGATCTTGAATCATTAAATCTAGCCGATTGACTGCACCGAGCATCCTCGCAGCCACATCGATGTGGGTGTCTCCTCGCTCAAGCCGTCGCAGAGTCAATTGAGTTCCCAGTTTGACCACATTCAGCGGCCCTCTGAGGTCGTGAGTTAGCGTCACCATAAATAGCTCTTGAATATCTCGCAACGTTTCGGAGAATTGAGTCGCAGCGTCATTAACGGCTTGCTCAATAGAGCCGATAATAATGTCTCGCTCCTCTACTTCTAAAGGTGCTTCTTCTTCTAAAACTTGAAAGATGACTTGACGGAGGATGTGATACTCCAAAATGAGTTGACTCATAGAGTAGTCAGCATACCCTGCCCGTTCATGCCCATGTTGCTTGCAAATCCGAGTGCTTTCTACCTCGTCGGCTGTGATTTGGATAGATGTCCTGACGATTCTGTTTGAGAGTTTATCTACCAGTTGGTTTAAGTACAGAGGTAGGGAATTTTGCAAGACAAGAGAATTTTGATGGGTTGATGCACCGACTTCATCACGAACCCGCTTTTCCCACAGGTGCATAATTCTTTCAGCATTTTGTTTAAGACGCTCAGACACTTGGTTGGACATCGTTTTGGTTGTGGATGAGTGACTGTTGAGAGAACACACACTCTCTTCTTTTTATACGGTGTATTGTGGTAGTACAGCAATGGTTATCAGGAACGTACTTCACTCCCAATTCCTCTAATGATCATCTCAACTGATACCATACTGCATCGTTAAATAGCTTCTGCCAAAAGTGATTTTTTACCGAAAATTTGGGTTTAAAGCCCCGCCCTTTAGCGTAGCGGAGGGCGGCTTTAAAATATGTATTGCCAATTTAATATTTAGTCTGCTAGGATAGGTTTATCCGTTGGGCTAAAGCGTAAATGTTTGTTTTAGAATTTAAAGTTGAGGCTAAGACAAAACAATATCAAGCGATGTGATAGCTTACGAAGATTTAAGAGTTAAGAACTTAGTCAAGAATCATTGTCTAGCTAAATCGATAAATGATGCGGCATGGTATCAGTTTCGAGAATGGATAGAGTATTTTGGGGTTAAATTCGGCAAGATCACGATTGCTGTCCCACCGAACTATACAAGTCAACACTGTTCAAACTGTGGTGAAACTGTCCAAAAATCTCTATCAACTAGAACCCATCAATGCAAGTGTGGATGTGTTTTAGATCGCGATGAAAATGCCGCTATCAATATCCTTAAGAAAGGGTTAGGTACTGTAGGGCATACAGGAACTTTTGGGCTAGACCCAATAAACGCTTGGGGAGAGAATACCTCTACTTTCTCAGAAGTAATTCTGTCTAAGCAAGTAATCTCCTTGAACCCAGAATCCCCACGCCTTTAGGCTGGGGAGTGTCAACCTCCCACCCTATTTTTATGACCGTTCGCGTTTATACTGAGTTTGACCTAGGAAATCATTGGTTACACCGCTATCAAGGCTGTTCCCCTATATTTGCTTGTATATTGGGATTTACCGCCACCGCTTTAATTCCCGGTATTTCTGCCGCCGGAGCTACCCCAGAAACTCGACAATATACAGCCGTGGCGGATGCGGAATTTCTCTACAATGGCCCCCAACCCCATCCTCACTATCCCTTACCCCCCTTAAATGCAGGTGCTTCTCCGGTTTTAATCTCCCGTGCTGTTCTGGAAGCCTTGGAGTGTCCTTTATATGTGTTCAATGCAGGATTATCCGTTAATCCTTCGGTTCCCACCATTGACTTAGGCGGAGTTCCGGCCCAGTGTTTAACATCGGGTGCTGCGATGACCTTAGAAACGGTCAAACATCTGTTAGAGCAAGGATTAATCTGGGGAGAACGATTAGCAAAACAAGCTGAAAACAGTTATGTGATTTTATCGGAGTGTGTTGTGGGGGGAACCACAACCGCTTTAGCGATATTGCTAGGGTTGGGCTTTCCGGCTATGGGAAAAGTCAATAGTAGCCATCCCCAATGTAATCATCAGCAAAAATTAGCGATCGCTACAACGGGGTTAGAGCAAGGGGGATTTTGGCCCTTATCACAGACGGGATTTCAGGGTGTTGATCCCTTAAAGTTGGTAGCGGCGGTGGGTGATCCGATGCAAATTGTGGTGGCGGGAATGGCGATTTCTGCCAGTCGTCGGGTTGGGGTATTACTGGCGGGGGGAACCCAAATGTTAGCGGTATATGGTTTAGTGGAGGCGATCGCAAAGGCCTTAGACCTGGGATGGGAGCGATCGCAAATTGTGGTGGGAACAACTCGTTGGGTAGCGGAGGATGAAACGGGAGATACGGTTGGGTTAGCGGAAGCGGTGGGAAGGGTTCCCCTGTTAGCCACCCAACTCAATTTTTGGGGTTCCCGTTATCCTCAACTCCAAGCCTACGAACAAGGGTATGTCAAGGAAGGAGTCGGAGCCGGGGGGGCTGCTATTGCGGCTCATCTAGTCGGCTGGGATAATTCCCAATTGCTACAAGCTGTTGAGAGTATTTGCGATCGCATGATTTCTCTGTCTTAATGTCAAATTCAATAATTTTCTGCTATAATACCAATTGGCATAAAAAACGCGGACATGGCGGAATTGGTAGACGCGCTAGATTTAGGTTCTAGTACCGTAATGGTGTGAAGGTTCAAGTCCTTTTGTCCGCATTTATTGATTGGCTCGTAGGAAATGCTGATCGAAAAATTGGGTTTAAAACCCCCATTACGAACTTTAAACCGATTTTTTAGGTAACTTTTTGGTTAACTTCGTCCGGCTTTGTCGAAATATAATCCCGTTTTGTACGATTTGCAAAAATCGCCGTTGATCAAAAAACCCTTGAATTAACATTTCTATCTCGGTTTCTCCTAAGAAAGGAACATCTTCCTTGTTAATTGCAGGAATTGGGATAAACTGTTTCCAATCATTCATTAATGTGCCAATCCGAGATTGAATCCCATTAGACAGCACCAGCAACTCATTAAATGAAAAAAACTTAGGCAGGTGAACTTGATACTCTTGAAGTCGTAAACACGCCGCTCGTAGTGACCAGCTTTCCTCCCCTCCATGAAGACCCTGAAAGACCACTAATGGCAATCCATTAATAAAGATAACCAGATCTAGGCAATGTTGATAGTCGCCTTCAATCACAGGAAAGGAATAGATCACTAACCAATCGTTATTCAGCAGATTGGAGAAATCTAAAAGTTGCAACGTTATCGGTTTATTAGAAATAGTCAATAACGTGTTAATTCTAATCCCATGCAACAATTGTAGATGCCATTGACGGTTTTGTTGCATCAGGGGCATCGTGCGAGTCGCTCTGAGTTGATCAAGGATGGATTCAATCTGTTGAGGTGAAACCTGGGGATTGATTCGCTGCATGGTTTGATGAAAGCGCTCGCCCAGAATCCCATGACAATAACTTCGCAAAATTGCCTGATGTCGTCCTGAGATAATATCGGATTGTAGCAGAACAGTATAACCGAGGGCTTCAAACCAGGTCAGTGTGCGCTCTACACTAGGTTCAATAGCTTTAGACGAGTTTGGCCATGAAGCTAGAGCAGATCGAGTGCGATTGGCTGTGTTTTGAGACAATCGATTCATGAATACTAGAGAGGGCATAAGCCATCCAATCGGGTTTCCTTGCCTAACTAACCCTATTGGTATCATGTTGCGGTTTGGATCAGGATTGAGCTATTAAAGATGTACTCACAAACTGTAGCTGAGTTACAGTCAGGTTCTAAATTTTTTTGGGGGTTAGGGTGCTAGTATTTTTAGCGCTGGGGATCTAGGGGAGTAAAAGTCAGCTAGATGCTAGAAGGGAAAAGCTAGAGTTTAATTGGAGAACGTGAATTCCTGAATTTTCTGTTTTCCTAGTCGAGCAAAATATAGCGTATACGTTGCGATCGCTAAGAGTTTAAAACTCTCTTCAAATAAGTAAGAATGGGCAAACATAGCGGTTTCTAGCATATCAAATACAAGGGTTAAAAACAGCCAAAAAATAGTGATTAATAAAAACAAATATTCGGTTTGATAAATTAAATTTCTAAAAATCCACAGATAAGCTAAAAATCCGATGCCATAAACGCCAAAAACAGTGAGTTCGCAAATATTCTTAATCCTGCGAGTTGCTTCGATGGGAATGAAGAAGACTAAGATATCATCTCCTAATTCATGAATTGAGAGAAAGTCATCGAGTAATAAAACTAAAGATAAAATTGCTGAGAACAAGAAAAAGGTTCTCCAAGATTTAGCCCGGTTTAAAGATCCTTCAATCACAAAATAAGTGAAGAAACAAATGCTACAAACTGCTGTCCAAAGCAAGATTCCTAAATTAGAAATAATTCCGGCTAATCGAGAATTGGCAATTTCATAGATGTCATCAAAAAGAATATGAGATTTAATTCCGTTGAAATGAGCAATCAGAAGAAGCAAACCAACTAGGCCAAGAAGGGGTAAATAAAGTTTACATAAAATTAGCCATACACGCTGCAATTCGGAAATCAAAGTTTGATTGAGTTTCATATTGATTTTGGCTGGATTTGATTTTAAATCAATATAACAGATTAATATCAAGAAAGATCCAACTTAATTTCTGAATGATGGGATGTTTCATATATAAATTTTGATTATTACAATAATCGAGTTTGTTTTAAAATTTTGATGGATTTGAGGAAATCCTGATTTTTTATTGAGAATAATTCTGATTTGCTTGACAGAATTCTGGGGGTTCTGGTACCATTAAAAAAATGTTAAGATAACAAATCATTAGTTAATGTACAAGAGTTTTTCAAGGTTCGGTGACTGTCCCAGAACGATCTAATCCGGCTTTAACCCAATTAATACAGTCTTGTTGTGAAAGGAACAGTTTAGGCGCTGCAATATTATTTAAACTATAAGGTTTGTAATGATCGTAAAAGTATTTTTCCGCTTCTTGATAAATGATAATTAAATCATTTTGATAGGTATATCGACAGTGAAAATAATCTTCTTTAGGAAGAATATCTGAATGGTGATCTAAATGATCCTGAGCAATTTCGATAATTTTTTCCAGTTGACTACAATAGAGATCAGCCGGATTTTCAGACTTGTGAAATTTTCCTTTATGTCCCAGTTGGGATAATAACATATAAGAATAAATTTTTCTATCACTCACCGTCACTCGAACAAAGGGAATAATTAAATGCCCTTGATAAGAAATAGATTTTTCGTATAAAAAACGATCCATATTAAGAATAAAAAGTTAAGTTTTGACGGCGAGTTTAGATGAATCCAGGGATAAATATCAATCTGAATTAGGTTGATAATAAAGAGAAGATTGATATAAAACTTGTTCTTGATGGGTATAGAGGGTACAATCTGAACGAGGATAAGCAACACAGGTTACAGTATACCCCATCGCGATTTCCGCAGGCCGGAGAAATTTTTGTTCACTTTGATCAACTTGACCGTTTAGGAGTTTAGCAACACAAACTGAACAATCTCCTTGCTCACATCCTGATGGTAGACGAATACCATTGTCTTTTGCAATATCGAGAATATACTGATCATCAGGAACCGGAATGGTGCAATCTAAACCTTGAGCTTCGTTAATTAAGCGGACTTGATAAACCGTCATTGTAAAAATTTGACTCAATTGCTGTTCAGGAGTAGCCTAATTTTTAATTATAAAAGAAGAAGGAGACACTTTAGACCCAAGATCTCTAATCTTGATATCAATTTGTTGCAAAAGTTAAAATGGCTAATAATCAGGATTTAGATTGGCTGACTTGAAGAAAGAAATCAATAGAAGAATAAAGGCTCTGGAGGTTGATGAAATCTTCATGCTCTGGACTATTTTCAATTTCTGGATTCCTTAACTCCTAAGACTCTAGTAAAACCAGATTTCTATATTTTTTATGTATTTTTTACAACTTTTTAATATTAAAAACCTGGGGTTTAATTCTTTAAAACTTAATATTAAACTCCGTTTTTTTCCTGCCTATTCTCCATTTTTTATCCTATTTTTACAGATCAATTCTGCCTTAGCTCAGGTGAGTCCTCCTCTAACAGATCAACGTCCTGAATCTTTACCCCACGACGGATCAATTATCCCAATTCCCCCTCAACCCTCACCCCTAGAACCTCAACTTCCTTCTCCTTCCCCTCCATTAGAACCCTTGCTTTCTCCGTCAGTTCCTACCCCAATCCCCTCAGAACAAATTCCTGAGAGTTTGAATACCATTACAATTGAACGGTTTGAATTTGAAGGAAATACGGTTTTTAGTGATCAACAATTAGCGGAAATCACTAAACCCTTTGTGGGTCATCCCATTACCTTTACCGAGTTATTGCAGGCGCGTTCTGCGGTGACAAATTTTTATATTTCTCAGGGTTATATTACGTCCGGTGCATTAATTCCGCCCCAAACCTTAACCAATGGAACCGTGACCCTTTCGGTTTTAGAAGGAAGAATTACCGCCATTAATATTGAAGGAAAAGGGCGATTAAATCCTAACTATGTTAAAAGTCGGTTGGAATTAGTAACTCGTAAACCCTTTAATCAAAAACACCTTTTACAAGCTTTACAATTACTGCAACTTGATCCGGTTGTGGAAAGGATTTCGGCGGAATTAGCAACCGGAATTAATCCAGGCGAAAGTATTCTGAATGTTACGTTTGAAACGGCAAACACCTTTAATGTTAATTTATTTACCGATAATAATCGCTCTCCGACGGTCGGATCATGGGAACGGGGAATTGAAGTCAGTGAAGGGAATTTATTAGGACAAGGCGATCGCTTAGAGTTGTCCTATAGTAATACTCAAGGGAGTAATATTGTCGATACGTTGTATACCTTTCCCGTTACCTCTCGCAATACGACATTAGGCTTTTATTTTAACTATACTAATAGTCGCATTGTGGAACCTCCGTTTAACGATTTAGATATTAAAGCTAATAGTGTTAATTATGAATTCCGCGTTCGTCAACCCATTATTCAAACCCCCACAGAAGAATTCGCATTAGGGTTGACCTTTGGTCGTCGGGAAAGTGATACCAGTATTTTAGGGGTGGGTTTTCCTTTGTCCAGGGGTGCAGAGGAGGACGGGAAAACGCGACTTTCGATTTTTCGCTTTTCTCAAGAATATACCTATCAAGGGCCAAAACAGGTGTTTGCGGTGCGATCGCAATTGAGTTTTGGCGTCGGACTCTTGGATGCAACGTTGAGTCCAGATCAACCGGATAGTCAATATTTTGCTTGGCGAGGTCAGGTGCAGTGGGTGCGGTTGTTAGCACCCGATACTGTGTTTTTATTGCGGTCTGATGTGCAACTGACGAACCAAGAATTACTTCCTTTAGAACAAATGGGACTGGGAGGAATGGAAAGTGTGCGCGGCTATCGTCAGGATGTGTTGTTACGGGATAATGTGATTTTTGCTTCCGCAGAATTGCGTTATCCCCTAGTTCGCACCAAAAATGGTGAGGGAGTCTTACAACTCACCCCTTTTATAGATTTTGGTCAAGCTTGGAATGCACCGGGAGAATTGGAGTTACCTGATCGCACATTATTGTCCGTCGGGTTAGGATTAAGGTGGAAATATAGCGATCGCTTAACTGCACGAATTGACTGGGGAATTCCCTTAATTCAAACAGAGTCTGGCGATCGCACGTTACAGGAACAAGGAATTTATTTTTTATTAAATTGGCGGCTTTTTTAATGTTTAGCTGCAACTCCTAACTGTTCAAATAATAAACCCGGAACATAGGAACTACTTCCCACCCATTCCGGTTGATTTCCTAAATCCACTAACTGTTTAAAGGCTTCAAAAATATTCCCCGCTACCATTGTATTTTTTACCCGTCCGACAATTTTACCGTGTTCAACTTTATAACCTAAATCAAGGTTAACAGAAAATTCTCCGGCGAGTTGATTGGATTGACCTGCCCCTAAAACTTGATCTACAATTAAGCCTTGATCAATACTAGCAATTAAGTCTTCGGTTGAGGTTTGTCCGGGTTCAAGACATAAATTAACTAAGGATGGACTGGGACGAGATAACCCCCCTCGAAAGCCATTTCCGGTGGATGAAATTTGATACTTACTTCCCCATTGTCGATCCCAGTAAAATTGATTAATTGTTCCGTGATCAATCAATTGTTTGGCGGTGGTTGGAGTTCCTTCATCGTCAAAAGAACAAGGGGAGGGGCCGAAATTGGGGTCTTCATATAAACTTAAGCGAGAATCAAATAAAGTTTCTCCGACTTTATCAACTAAGGGGGAAGATTTTTGAACAATGGTTTGACCGGATAAAATTGTTCTAAATAATCCCCCAAATATTCTCGCAACTGCTTGAGGGGTAAAAAAGATGGGGAAAGTTCCACTTTGAATTGTGGCTTTTTGTTCGGCTAGGCGATATTTTTGGATTAAGTCTTGGAGTAAGCGGTCAGTTTGTAAAGGGCGATCGCTGGCAACATCATAACAGCCAATTTCTAAAAAATCTTCTCCTTTCACTAAATTTCCCGATAAGGAAGCACTGAATAACTGGCTAGAACGTTCGGCATAAACATCCTGATTTGTGGCAATTTGGATTTGTTGACGAGAAATATTAAATCCCACACTCACTAAGATTTCAGGATTATAATTGAGTACCTGTTCAATTAGGTTTTTTCCAATTTCAACTAATTCTTGAGTGGCGGGAGGAATAAAGGAAGAAGTCGGGGAAGATAAATGGAGATCCGCCGCAAATTCAAAATCAGCCGGGGCTCCAATTTCTGAAGTTTGTAAGGCGGCTTCGACTAAATCTTCTAAACGGGTTAAATCCGTTGAACTAGCAAATCCTAATTTACCTTGGTGAATGAGTCGTAATGCTACTCCTTGTCTTGCTTTTGTTTGTAGGGACTTGAGGCGATTATTTTCAAACTCAATAGGAGTATTCTGACTCGACAGATAATAAACCTCAACAGCATCTGCTTTTTGAGTGGCGAGTTGTAAGATTTGATCGAGAATAGGATTTACCATTGGAAATTGTTATAAATAGATGATTTTTATTATATAATAATATCAGGAAAAATCCCTTAAATTCCATGACTTTTTCCAATCACCCAATGACGACGGAAAAACCGGGATAGGGAGGATTCTTCTAATTGTAAAACAATCGGGCGACCATGGGGACAAGTGCGGGGGTTTCGAGTTTTGATCCATTGATCTAATAAAGTTTGCATTTGGGTTAAACTCAGAGATGTTCCATTTTTAATCGCACTGCGACAGGCTGTTGCGACTTGGGCGGCTTGTAAATCTCCGCCTAAACTTAATTCTAATAAAGCTTCTGAACAATCACTGCGTTTTGCTAATAATTCCGGTGCATTTCTAACCACCCAAACCCCCTCGCCAAACGGATCAATTTCTAATCCTAAACGCTGCATTTGTTCTAATTGTGCTGTTGACAGAGATTGTAAAATAATACCAGGTTCGAGAGCAACTAATCGCCATTGATCACAAATTTGTTCATATAAAACCCGTTCATGGGCAATATGTTGTTCAATTAACCATAATCCGCTAGAATGTTCTGCAATAATATAAGTATTCAGAACTTGGGCGATCGCTTTAATTTCGATCATCCCTAATTCATTATGAGAGGAAATTGCAGATTCTTCTAAATTAGATTCTATCGAAGAATTAACCTGATACTTTCCCTTTTCTTCTGAAACTTTGATTAACTGATCAATTCGATTTTGAGGCAAAGAAATTCGATCAAAATTTAACCGTAAAGCTTGATCAATTCCTTGACTAATTTGTCCTTGTAATAAGTTTAAGTTTTGAAAATAAATTTCACTTTTATCCGGGTTACGATTCCAGTCTATTTGGTCAGGAGAAAGGTGAACATGAACAAAACAAATGGGATAGCGATCGCGGGGACAAGTTCGCGCCAAGGCTGTTAATAAGGTTTGTTCTAATTCAGGTGATCGCACCATTCGGCCATTAATAGCAACCTTAACCCAATCGGGTTTACGACGATGGCATCGGTCGGGTAATCCTAATATTAATTCAATAGTTTCTTTATTAATATTATCAGAATTTTGAGGAATTTTCAAATAATATAAATCACTCAACCGAATATTTTTAATAATTTGAGGTAAAATCTGTTGAGCATTGACTCCCGGACTAATTTGAAACCAAGGAGTATTGCCTTGACGAAGTTGCCAAGTGACTTGGGGATGACATAAGGCAATTTGCTGAATTATTAACTGAATCCCTCGCAATTGTTGAGCCGAAGACGGTAAAGATTGACGACGAGTTTGCCAATTTTCAAATAAATTAGAAACAGTAACAACGGTTCCCGATGCAACAGCAATCGTTTCGGTTTTAATTGCTTCTCCTTGCTGATTATAATGAACTCGCCAACCCGGACTCGAAATAGAAGGAGAACTCGGACGACTAATAATTTCTAAATTCGATAATTGCGCTAAACTATGTAACGCTTCTCCGCGAAATCCTAAACTTTTAATTTGAAATAAATCAGTAATAGTATTAATTTTACTGGTACTATGGGCGGTGGCAGCTTGTTTTAAATTGGCTAAATCCATTCCTAACCCATTATCCGCCACTTGTACCCGCCACAATTCCGGCCATACAGAGATTGTAATCCGAGTTGCTTGAGCATCTAAGGCATTTTCAACTAATTCTCGAACAACAGCAGCTAAGGAATCAATAACTTCACTAGCCGCGATTAAATAAACAACATCTTGGGGGAGTACACGAATTAAATTCAAAGGAAAAAAAGTTAAGTTTAACGTTAAAATGCTGTAGAGATCGAGTTTATTCTTTCCCTACAGTTCCCATCTTGATCTCAGGGTTAAAACTTAATTTTAGTTTAATTTGACTTCTTCAGCAACTTCTTCTAGCATTTCTTGGGGTTGGGTTTCTGGCAATAGAATATAAAAGGTCGTGCCTTCGTGAGCAATCGATTTAAACTCGATTTTACCGCCATGAGCATCAATAATTGATTTAGCAATTGCTGTTCCTAATCCCGTCCCACTGCGTTTTCCATAGGTGACAAAAGCATCAAATAAATGCTCTCGAATCGCTTCAGGAATTCCAGGGCCATTATCCGCAATGGCAATTGTAACCCAGCCTGGAGTTTTTGAGGTGGTGATCACAATTTTTCCCCCTGGTTTTTCAAAGGCTTCTACCGCATTCCCCACTAAATTTTGAAAGACTCGAATCAATTTATTTTCATCAACATAAATAATACAATCATCATCGGCATTTACAGAAAACTCAACTTGAGTGGATTGAAAATAGACTCGATTTAATTTCTCAAAATGTTCCAACATTTTAGCAACATAAACGGGGCGGCGATACAAGACCGTGCTGCCTTTAGCAAATTCTAAAACTTCCTCCGCCATGCCTAACATTCGTTGAATTTGCATCGAAATTAAATCACACCATTCTTCCGTTTCTTCATCGGGGTGCATTTCCTTCAACATGGCACTGGATAACTGAATTCCGGTAAAAGGACTTCTAAAGTCATGCAAAATAGTATTTACCATTTCCCCGACTAATTCCATTTTTTCTTTCCGAACCAACTGATTAACATATTGATTAGTGGTCACTCGCAAATGGTGAATAATATAACTAAATAAATTTAGAATAACTTTACCCTTAGCATTGCTTAAAATTTCCATCAAGTGAGGTCGGGAAATTTTGGCTAATTTGATTTTTCCAGCCGCCATTGCTCTAGCACTGCGAGGTTGTCCATCTAAAACCCCAAATTCTCCAAAAAAGTCATTGGCTTTAGCGACAGCAACGGTTTGATATTGATTGAAGGAAGCTTGTTTTTTAAACTCAACTTGACCTTCTAAAACTAAGTATAAAAAACTAGGGTCTTCCCCTTCTTCAAAAATAATAGATTGGTCTGTAAATTTTTCAACAACGGCAAGATCACAAAGTTGTTGAGCTTCTGGAGCATCAAAATAACTAATAAATCGATGGGAGACTAGATCCATTTCAAAATACCGGGTTGTCATGCAAGATAGGAGTGATCCGCTCTTGTCGCGTTAAACAGGGGAAGAGAAAGGGCTTGATAGCTGAGAAAAGAGGGATTTCAAAGGTAGGATTGGATTAGGTTTTGGGGATCAAAAAACGAGGACTCAATATCATGACTAAATTATAGCTTGAGTTAATCCAGCAATTGAGCTAAAGATGCTTGTAACACTGGAGGTAGACAACGCATAATTTTTCCGGTTTGTCGGTCTATGGGCACTAAAGTTACTTGAGCCGTAAGATAAAGGTATTGACCGTCTAAAGATTCAATCCGATATTCCCAGGGCAAGCGCACGCCTTTTGTCGGTAGGATTCGACTTTTAACAACAATCTCCATGCCCATTTTCACGGGTTGATGATAACGAATATTGAGATACACAACCGGCAATTCGCACCCGATTTCTACTAAGGTATGATACTCCAATCCGGTCAAACGTAACCGTTCTACCCGCGCTTCTTCCAACCAAGACAGATAAGTTCCATGCCAAACAATTCCGCCATAGTCGGTATGGTGGGGGAAAACTCGCACAATATAGTCAAACCAAGGCTTTTCGGAAGCGGTATCCGTTGAGGGCCCCGACTGAGGGAAAGGATTTGTTTCAAACACGTTACAAATAGATTAAGAACGCAACATTTCTACAAATTATCTGTCAACAGTCAGGTTTATTCTAGGTATAGAACCTTTTTAATCCGAGTCGGATCAAATCTGACCACTGACAAATCATTTATTTTAATCCGAAGGAAATACAGATGATAAACAAAATTCTAGTTGCTGTTGCAGGTCGGGGATTGTGCGAAGAAATGCTGAATATGCTGTTGGATATCCCCTCCTTCCAAAAAGCATCAGTTACGGTTCTGCACGTTGTTCCACCGCAAGTCAGTTCAGATACCATGTCAGAAAAGTTAGAGGAGGGGGGAAAAATTCTGGCGGAGGCTGTTAAATCAATTCACCTTGACTCTAAACAAATTACTCCTCAACTGAAACAAGGTGATCCTAAAGATATTGTCTGTCAAGTGGCTGATGAGGAAGATGCGGATTTAATTATTATGGGTTCACGGGGTCTGGGACGCATTCAAGCCATCCTGGAAAACTCCGTTAGTCAATATGTGTTTCAATTAACCAGTCGTCCGATGCTATTAGTTAAGGACGATACTTATGTCAAAAAACTCCGCAAAATTATGGTAGCGGTGGACGCTTCTGAATCCTCTAAACAGTGTTTGCAGTTGGCGATTTCCTTTACTAAAGATCTTCCAGGTGCTCAACTGATTTTAGTCCATATTAATAAAGATTTATCGGGGAAATCGAGCGAAGATTTCAGTATGAATGCCGAAAGAGACCCGATTTTAGCCCCTGCAATTGAAGAAGCAAAACGCATGGGAATTAGCTACCGTTGTGTCAGTGGCATTGGTAAACCGGGCCCAGAATTATGTCGTGTTGCTGAAGAAGCGAATGCTGATTTAGTGATGTTGGGTTCCCCAGACCGTCGCCCCAGCGTAGCGAAGAGTTTCATTGACTTAGACCGATTGTTAGGAGCTTCCCTATCAGATTATGTTCGAGTTTATGCAAGTTGTCCTGTGTTATTAACCCGGACAACCAGCGCATAATTTATTCTGAATCAACCTCTATTAGAAAAAAGCGCCACAGTAACAGTCTGAGGGCGCTTTTTTGAATGAAAATTCAACCCAAATTTAGGAAAACCGAAATTAACCTTGTTTTCCTTCGCGGCTTTGGGTTTGAATATACAGAATCAACAGGAAAACAGCCGGAACTAGCACAAACAAAAGGCTGGCTACAAAACCCAGATCATTAACTTGCATAATTGCCCTACCTTAACTTAAACAGAAAATTCTAATAGACATAGGATATCATTAATTGACGTTTTTGAATAGTATTAAGGGTTGCGTAGTTCGGAATCCCTCTCCCTTGTCTCCACCGTTTGAGTTAATCAGGTAAGCACAACTTACCAAATCCAGGTTAAATCTAACACAAAACCGGGTAAAATATCCTCTCCTGAAATTTCGTTTGGATAATCTAAAATTTCTACCTCTTGATGCAAGCGATAGATTTCAATTTGTTGCTGTTTCCGATTAATTAACCATCCTAATCTTGCCCCATTTTCTTGGTATTCTTGCATTTTTTGACGAGTTTTTTCTAAACGGTCACTGGGAGACATTAACTCCACCACAAAATCAGGACATAAGGGGATAAATTTCTCTTGTTGTTCAAAAGTTAACGCTTCCCAACGTTCCCGACTCACCCAGGACGCATCAGGAGAACGGTCAGCACCATTGGGGAGGGTAAAACCCGTATTTGAGTCAAACACTTCACCTAAACCCGTTTTAGAATTCCATAAATCTAGTTGAGTGATGAGTTTAACATTTCGTTTCCCGGTATTTCCTCCCGTTGGGGGCATAATAACTAACTCTCCTGTCGCCGTGCGTTCAAATTGAAAATCTTGATTGTTTTGACACAATTGCCAAAATTGTTCCGCCGTTAAATCGAGTTTTAATGTTAAAAGGGGAGGTAAAGTTAGAATATTGGTTTCCATAGGAATTTTGTAAATAAAATTATAAAATTTATTAAGATATTATAGCATAATTTTTTTAAAAAAGACACCTTAAAGTAACAAACTCATCTCTAATTCGTGTTAACTTTTGTAACATTTTTAATTCATAATCCGGTCACTTTGCACCCCTGAACCCGAAAGAGAAACTAAAATTAAATCTTCTGGAATTTTCTGGAATTTTACTTGAAATATCTGTTATTACAAAGGAAAGTATCACCTATTAAAGACGATGAGAAATTTTACCCAATTTCGCCTAATTCGGCGGCGGTTTATCTTCGTTTTTCTATTTATCTTAACGCTGGTGGGATGTCGCATCATCAGTCATGCTCCCGTTAGCGAAGTGATTCCGATGGTGGCTGACTTACCCAAACCCCAACTTCCTAACTGGATTGAAACTATTAATCCGTTAGGGGATAGTCCAGAATTAAGCCAAATTCATGTTATTTTTAAAGATCCTTTAATTCCGGTTGAAAGTTTAGACAGTTCCCGACAAAAAAAATTACTTAAAAACTTTGAAATTACCCCTAAAATACCCGGAGAATTTAGATTTTTAACCCCGAAAATGGTCGGATTTCAAGCGGATAAAGCCTTACCTTTAGCAACTCGTTTACAAGTCACTCTTAGAAAAGGATTAACCGATTTAAACCAACATGAATTAGATCAAGATATTGCCTGGACATTTGCCACCGAACCGATTAAATTATCGAATTTACCCGGAAGTAAAGAACAACCGGGCTCTCCAGAAAATCCTTTAGGGTTAAATCCCCAACTCAAATTTAATTCTAACGTAGAATTAGATTTAAACTCTTTACAAGAACATTTAAAACTGATTTCCCAAAAAATAAATCAAGTTATTCCAGTTGAGGTTAAACTGGTAGAATCAGAAGAGAATAAAATCCCCATTGAACCCAACGTTAGATTTAATCCGGCTGCTCAACCCTGGGAATATATTGTTACGCCGAAACAACCCTTACAAACGGCTACCCAATATCAATTTAAAATCACACCGGGGTTACGTCCAGCGCAAGGAAATTTAGAGACTCAAGTTGAGATTTCTAGCTTAGTTAAAACCTATGATACCTTAAAATTTATCAGTTTAGAACTTCCCGGTAAAGCCAGCATAGAAGGAACATTTGGAAGGTTTGTAACCGGAAACCCCCAACTCCAATTTAATAATGGAATTATTGCAGAATCAGCCCTTAAAAATATAACCCTTAAACCTGCACCTAAAGCCAATATTAAATTAATCCAAGCCTATGATAATAATGATATTATTACCTTGAATCCTTGGGCTTTAGAACCTCAAACCAATTATACAATTACCCTAGGGGGAGAACTTGAAGATCAATTTAATCAGAAATTAGGCAAACCTGTTACTATTACTCATAAAACCGGAGATTTAACCCCCGATATTTTTGTCCCTTCAGGACTCAATATTTTTCCCTCTCAACAAGATTTACAACTCAATATTTCCACGTTAAATTTACCTCAATCTCAATATCAAGCGAGTTATAATGTTGTTCAACCGACAGATTTAGTTTATACCGATAGTGCTTACCCCAGAACCGAGGGCAAAACTCTATTGCTTCCGGTAGAAAAATGGGCAACGTTTGAGGCTTCTACCCCAAAAAATAAAATTAAAGAAACCCCGATTAATTTACGAGAAAAATTAGGCGGAAATACAGGAATGTTAGCTTATGGAGTAACCGCAAAAACCACTCAATATCAACGAGAAGGTCAACAAAAATGGAGTGAACCTCAATTTTATGGACTGGTACAGTTAACTAACTTAGGAGTCTTTGCTCAATGGTTTCCCGAATCAGGATTAGTCCGAGTTCATCACTTAGATAATGGTTCCGTTGCTGAGAAGGTATCAGTGGATATTTATCCCTCTCAACTGGAGGCAAAATCCTATCCTCAACCCAAAGTTTGTGCAACGGGAACGACTGATGAACAGGGAATGTTAGTGTTAAATTCTCAACAGTTACAGCAATGTATGAAGGGGAAACGATTTGCTAAAGCTCCGGCGTTATTAGTCATTGCTAAAGAAGGCAAAGATTGGGCATTTACTCGAACTTTTTCCGATAGTGGAGCTTACGGTTATGGAATTTATGCCAATTGGGAAGACCAACAAATTTTATCACGGGGAGTAATTTTTTCCGACCGTCAACTTTATAAACCTGGAGAAAAAATTGCCTTAACAGGTATCGCCTACTCCTTAGAACAGGGAATTTTAAAACCGAATAAAAATGAAAGTTATACCGTGACGTTAGAAAATCCTAACAAGCAAACCCAAACGTTAGGAGAGTATAAAACCAACGAATTTGCAACATTTTCTGTAGAATTACCCTTAACAGAAAATCAACCTTTAGGAAATTATATTGTTCGGGCAAAAAATCAAAATGGGGTAGAAATTTTAGGGAATTTCCGTGTCGCTGAATTTAAACCACCTAATTTTAAAGTAAACCTAAATTTAACTCAAAAATTTGCTCAAATTGGAGAAACAATTACGGCGAATGCTAAGAGTGAATATTTGTTTGGTTCTCCCGTTGCGGAGGGTTTAGCTCAATATTATGTTACCCGGACAGCAACGGATTTTAGTCCGAAAGGATGGGATAATTATTCCTTTGGTCGTCAATGGTTTTGGCCGGAAGAAAAGCCGAATGTTTCTGATAGTGTGTTGCAAGAAAATCAAGCCTTAGATGACCAAGGTTGGGGAAGTAAAACCGTTACCGTTGCTAAGGATTTACCTTATCCCATGACCTATCGCGTTGATGTAGAAGTAACGGATATTTCTAATTTATCTGTTGCCAATTCTCAATCGTTTATTGCCCTTCCGAGTCATCGTTTAATTGGGTTAAAAACTCCCTTTATTGGAGAAGCAGGTAAAGCCTTACCCATTGATATAATTGTCACAGATGATCAAGGAAAACCCTTAGAAAATGTTGGGGTAAATTTGCAATTGCAAAAAATGGATTATAGCCGCGTTACACGAGTTGTTGAAGGCGCACAAACGGATAAAAATCAAATCCAATATCAAACAGTTGATCAAATTGAGGTAACGTCCGGTGCTAAAGAAAAAACGGTTTCTTTAACCCCCTCTGAGTCAGGTTCCTATCGAATTCAAGCGAATTTTAGTGATACAAAGGATGAAATTACAGCGACAGATTTACAAATTTGGGTGACAGGAAATCAATTAGTAGATTGGGGAGGAGTAGATGAGAATCGTTTAGAAATTAAACTGAATAAAACCACCTATAAACCTGGAGAAACCGCCACAGCGTTAATTCAATCTCCCTATCCTGAAGCAGAATTATATTTTGCCGTCGTCCGTGATAAACCTTTGTATGAAACGGTGATGAAAGTCAAAGGAAGTGCGCCTGAAATCAAGTTTCAAGTGACTCCTGAAATGTTACCGAATGCAGCAGTTGAAGCGGTATTAGTCCGACAAGGAAAACCGATTTCTGAACTTGAACCGGGGAGCTTAGAAAACTTAGCTAAAATTGGGTTAACACCGTTTAATATTAATCTCGAAGATCAATATCTCAAAGTCCAAGTTAATCCTCAACAAAACAAGCTAGAACCCAGTTCTGAACAAACCTTAAATCTAACTTTAACAGATGCAAAAAATCAACCTGTTCGCGGACAATTGACGGTAATGGTGGTGAATGATTCGATTTTACAACTTAATGGTTATCGTCCCCCCAATTTAATCGAAACAGTCTATGCTGATCAACCCATTTCCACCCGATTTAGTGATAATCGTCCGGCGGTTATTTTAAATCAAGTCGCCTCTCCGTTAGCAAAAGGTTGGGGTTATGGAGGCGGTTTATCCACTGCAACTGCTAATCCTCGAATTCGGAAAGAATTTCAACCTTTAGCTTTTTATAACGGTTCAATTGTTACGGATAATCAAGGAAAAGCAACGGTTAATTTCAAGGTTCCTGATGATTTAACAACTTGGCGAGTGATGGTCGTCGCCACGGATGGAAACCTCAAATTTGGTTCCGGGGATGCTACATTTATTACCACTCAAGCGTTAATTTCTAATCCCATTTTACCTCAATTTGCTCGTCCTGGCGATCGCATTTTAGCCGGATTATCGATTACTAATTTAACGGAAGAACAAGGTAACTTAAATATTACGGGAACCGTTAATGGCGGGATTCAATTTTCGCCGGGAAATACCAATCAACAAACTTTAAAAACTACAGCTGAAGCGGGAACAAATGCCTATCGTTTTCCGATTTTAGTCAAACAAGCAGGTAACGCCAAAGTTGAGTTCAAAACGGAATTTAACAACAAATTCGATGGGTTTGAAGTGCCTTTAGAAGTTAAACCGTTTAACGTTATTGAACAAGTCATTGAGTCAGGACGCACGACGAATTCCATCACCATTCCCCTGAATATTAGTAAAAAAGTTGTTCCCGATGTGGGAGGATTAGAAATTAATTTAGCGAGTACCTTAATTCCTCAATTAACGGCTGCTGCTGAACAAGTTTTTAATCAAGACGAATGGCCGTTTCTGGAACCTGCGGTGAGTGAATTGCTAATCGCTGCTAATTTGGAAATTCTGGGTAAAAAATATAATCAAAATTTCAGCAAATTGCAGTTATCTGAACGCGCTAAAACCGCTTTAGCTCAGATTAAGACGTTACAGAAGGAAAATGGTGGGATTGCAGCTTATCCGGGTTCAAGACTCTCCGATCCGCTTCTTTCTGCCTATACGGGGGAAGCTTTATCTCAAGCTGAAAAAGCAGGGTTTTCTGTTGATTCTCAGGTGATTAATTCCCTCAAAACCTATTTAATCCAAGGCGTTGATAACCCTGGAAAATATGACTTTTGTACCGAGGACGTTTGTAAAAATGAAATTCGCTTAAATGCGTTAATCGCTTTGGATAATCTGGGAGAAAAACGCAGTGATTTCTTAGATACTATGTTGCAAAATTTTGAGGAATTTGATGCTGTTAATCAAATTAAATTAGTGCGCTATTTATCCCAATTCCCTCAATGGAAAGAAGAGTATAATCGTCTTTTTGAGCAAGTGCAAAAACAGATCTATATCACCGGAAGAACTGCGACGCTCAATTTCCCCCAAGGCTACCGTTGGTTAAATTCTCCGACAACGATTCAATCTCAAGGATTACGTTTAGCGATCGCCCAAAATCCCCAATCTCAAACCGTTGATAAACTGGTACAAAGTTTATTGAATCTGCGTCAAGATGGCACTTGGGGAAGTAGTTATAATAATGCACAAGCGTTAACAGCTTTAGTTGCTTATGCAGACACGGAAACCACACCTCCTAATTTTAATGTTGCCATTCAACTTGGTAATCAAATCTTAGGAGAAACTCAATTTAAAGGGTATAAAGATTCAAGTTATCGTTTGAATGTACCGATGTCAGAATTACCGAAAGGCAAAAACGATTTAATTTTACAACAATCTAATCAGGGTTTATTAAATTATTGGGTTGCCTATCGATATCGTTTAGAAGGAAATCAACCGGGACGATTAAATGGATTAAGAATTACCCGCACAATTCGTCCGGCTAATGAGGATAAAGTCTTACAAACAATTGATTTAAACTCTCCTCAACAGCTTTTGAAAGTTCAACCTGGACAAGTGTTTGATATTGGGTTAGATATTATTACGGATCATCCCATTGATCAAGTGATGATTACTGATCCCCTTCCGGCTGGATTTGAAGCCATTGATGCTAGTTTTAAAACCAGTAATTTGGCAGTACAAGCTCAAAAAAGTAGTTGGCAAATTAACTATCAAACCATTTACAAGGATCGAATTATTGCCTATAGTGATCGTTTGGAACCGGGAATTTATCAACTGCATTATTTAGTTCGGTCTGTCACCCCAGGAGAATATTTATGGCCCGGTGCAGAAGCTCAATTACAATATACTCCTGAAGAATTTGGCCGTAGTGCATCAACAACTTTATTAGTTTCTAAACCTTAGTCCCCTGTAGAGACGTTGCATGCAACGTCTCTACTAAATCATGAAACCCTGTTCCCTGTTCCCCATTCGTAATTCGTAAGCTGCTACGCAGCTTGATTGTATAATAGAAAATTAAGCGTTTCAACGGAGATAGTCCCAAATGCCAGCGAAAAATCATCTATCTAAAGGGCAAAAAGAAAGATTGCTGAAAGAAATGAGAGAAA